>JAIOPD010000001.1 GCA_021414115.1 Planctomycetia bacterium | reverse complement strand
CACCCACGGCGAGGCGTGGCTCGGTGGCCCGCGCCTCCCCTGCCACCACGAGCCGCGCTCCCCTCGCTCCTGCCCGAAGGGCCGCCAGTCGCTCGCGGCCGAGCGCGAGGAGCCGTTCCGCCTGCTCCACCTCCTTCGCTGAGTAGAGAAACCGGTCTTCGACGGCCAGTCGCACGGCCCGTGGAAAGACAGCCACCTCCGCGTGGTCGGCGTCGACTGCGGCCGTAACATCTGCTGCCTCACGCGCGAGCGTCTCTGCGGCGTCGAGCAGCCGGCGCTTCGTCGCGTCGTCGAGCTCCAGGCCGACGGGCGGGATCGGCCGCACGCTCCCCGGCAGGTTGTCTCCGGGGCCGTCGGCAAAGGTCGACGACGGCGCGAGCACAGCCACCGCGACCAGCGCGGCCAGAAAGAGTCGGTTCATAGGGTGTCGATGTGGTGAGGAAGTCGGCGCGTGTCATCAGAGCGTACCTCAGCCACAGGCATCGGGTGTGCTCGGGAAGCCCGGAGCGCGAGCGACGGGTAAGCGGGTGGCGACCGTGTTCGTGGTGCGGGGCGGGTTGGGGTGGAGGACGTATTCCCCGCGCTTCCGCTTGGCAACCGCGAGCAGCTCAACTTCAAAGATCAGGTCGCCGGCGGGATTGCCGGGTGCGTTGTTGTAGACGATCCGGCTGGGAATGAAGAGGATGCGGCGTCCGCCCACGCGCATCGTCGAGAGGCCTTCACCAAACCCGGGAATCAGGCCGCCGATGTCCCCTTGCGACTGCAAGAACCTGTCGGCCACACCGTTGCCGTTGGTATCGACGGCCGCCGTGAAGAGAGTTGCGTTTGGCCGTGCGGTTGCGCCAAGGGCCGAGAGGGATAGGTCGGCCAATGGCACTTCGGCAAGCGTCGGCCGAGCGGGGCGGATCACGAGAAGCAGCAGCCGGGGCTGGCTGGGCTGGATACAACGCTCGCTTCGAGGTGCCGAGGAGCTTCCTATCCACGCTCAAGGCCGGATTTTTCTCGTCGGCGCACACCGGCCTTGAAACCGCTCTTCTTGCAGTCGGTCCGCACCGTGGCACGCGATCCCGTCACAGGCTGTGGATGTCGATTACGGGCAGCTCGTCGGGCGACGCCTGAAAGATTGCCCGGTCGTCATCGGCCTGCACGAGCTCTCCCCAGTCGGTCGGCGGGCCACGGGCGGGAGTGACGGGCGGCGGTTCGAGCGGTTCTCCTCACATACCCGGGCCATGAGTTTGGCCCAGGCAATCCGGGAGGTGTCATGCGGCCCAGCGAGGCCGCGGCGACCTGGTCGGCCGACACCGTGTTGTGAAAGCTCTGGCCGGCCACGGCGAAATTGTTGGCCCCGGTGAGCCAAAACGTACTCCCCCAGTGGGCCTCGGTGAGGGCCTTGTTCGCGCACCCGTGCACGATCGTGAAGTCGGCCTTGTGGCGGGCGAGCGGGGCGAGGCCCTCGGGCAGCGTGTAGGCGGCTCCGACGTCGGCGACTTTCGGAAACCAGGTTTCCTCGGCCCCGCCGTAGCCGAACCCGAGAAACACCATGCGTTTCGGCGGCGATGCCGCCGCGGCTCGGGCGAACCGACGAAACCCGAGCGACTCGAGCACGGGCAGAGCGAGAAGCGTGCCTGCAGACTGCAGGAATCGGCGACGGGGAGCGCCATTCAGCATGACGGTGATCCTCTATTGCCTCGACCAACGCTGCGAAATAACCACTACTCAGTACTTTCGTAAAAGTATCCGGGGGCGCGGCAACGTCGAATCCATGCGATTTCCGCAGGAAAACCCAAGGTTGACGTCATCTCACATATAACATACGTTAAATGAATCGGCGCAGCGGCGTCCGGTTTCTTCCGCATCCAAAGAGGTTTGTGGGGCACATCGATGAGCGATCACTTCAAGAGCGTGAAGGTGCAGGAAAAACGCTGGAATGCGCCTGCGGGCCGCACGGCACTTGTTGACCATGTATTTGAGGAAGTCCGTCAGTCCATTCTGCGAGGCGATTACCCGGCAGGGAGCGAACTGCCAGCGGCCGAAAAACTCGCCGAGGGATTTGGCGTCTCCATGACCGTCATTCGAGAGGCGCTTCGAGCGTTACGGTCGCAGGGCTTGGTCGAGGTGTATCAGGGCAAAAGACCGCTCGTCTCAGCCGCAAACTCTTCGGCTATGGTTGCGATGCTTGGGTTGTCGCTTGGTCGGGCCGGCCGAATGCAAGACCTGATGCAGGTGCGATGGGTACTGGAGGTGGCGATTGCTGCACTCGCTGCCGAGCACGCCACGAAGGAGCACATCGAGCGTCTTGCTGCAGCTGTCGATGAAATGCGTGATGGCACGACGATCGATCGCCAGGTAGATGCCGACGTGCAGTTTCATCGCACGCTTGCTGAGGCGACTGGCAACCCCCTATTTCCGATCTTGCTCCAATCACTCGAAGACCTCCTTCGGGAATTTCGAAGGCGGAGTATCAAGTGCCGGGGCGTCAGATCGGGCGTAGGCGAGCATGCCGCCGTGCTGAAGGCGGTGCGGGCACGCGATTCGCATGCGGCTCGTGAAGCCATGATTCGCCACATGAAGTTGGCGGAACAGACGCTGAGAAAAGACTTGCCCGCAGAGAAGTGAAGGTGCATCTCGCTGCGCGATGGTCAGGCTTGATAGTCGCTTGCGGATAGAGCCATGAGTAATCAATCGCTATCAATCAAATGCCGTGCGGGCACCGTGGTTGCGGCTTGGTTCATCGCGACGACAAGTGCGTTGGCGGCTGCCCCCGACTTCGCTCGTGATGTGCGTCCGATTTTCGAGCGGCACTGCTACGCTTGCCATGGTCCGGAAAAACAGACGAGCAGCTACCGGCTCGACGTCCGCGACATCGCGATCAAGGGGGGCGATAGCGGCGAAGCGGCAATCGTGCCGCACAACTCCGCGGACAGCGCTCTCGTCCGGCATGTCAGCGAAACAGACCCCGATCTCCGCATGCCGCCAGGCGACAGCGACGTGCCGCCGCTTTCAGTCGAGCAAATCGCCACGCTGAAGGCTTGGATCGACGCTGGGCCGTCTTGGCCCAACGAACTCGCCGGCTCAGCCGACGACGGCCGGATGGCCCACTGGGCCTGGAAGCCCGTCCGGCGGCCCGACGTGCCTCTCGGCGATCAGCACAACCCGATCGACAGGCTTCTCCTCGCAGAGGCTGATGAATCCGGCACTCCCCTCGCGCCCCGTGCTGATCCTCGCACGCTGATTCGCCGACTCAGTTACGACCTGACCGGCCTGCCCCCAACCGACGAAGACGTGGAGGCATTCGCGCAGGATCCATCACCGGCGGCATACGACGCGCTCGTTGGACGGTTGCTCGATTCACCTCGCTACGGCGAGCGCTGGGGCCGCAAGTGGCTCGACGTCGTGCGCTATGCGGACACGGCAGGCGACACCGCCGATTTTCCCGTCATGGACGCGTGGCGGTACCGCAACTGGGTCATCGACGCTTTCAACCGCGACCTGCCCTACGACGAGTTTCTAAGGCAGCAGCTGGCCGGCGACATTCTCTCGAGTGGCCTGCCCGACGAGCGAACCGCAGACATGATCACGGCGACCGGCTATTGGGCGCTCGCACGGCGGTTTGGCGCCGACGGCGACAAGGACATGTATCTGACCTACGACGACGCCATCGACAACCTCGGCAAGGCGGTGATGGGCATCTCGATCGCGTGCGCCCGCTGCCACGACCACAAATATGATCCGATCACCTCGCGGGACTACTACGGCATCTACGGGATGCTCGCGAGCACGAGGTTTGCCTACCCCGGCACCGAGCTCAAGCCGGAGCCACGCGACATGGTGCCGATCATGTCGACGGCCGAAAAGCAGCTCATGAGCGAATGGGGTTCGGAGCTTTCCCGGCTCGAAGGCGAGATCAGCCGCTGCGACGAGGAATCGAAGGCGCAGGCAAAGCAGGCCGATTCCCTCGCGCCGGTGCTGGCGACGCTGGTCGCCGGGGAGATCGCCGCCAAGGGAGCGCAGGAGTTCGCCCTGCCGACGGAGTCGCCCACGATCACAATGCGGGCTGGCGAACTGCTGCAGCTCTCCGTGCTGATGCGGGGCAACAACGGCGGCGATGCCACGCTCGTGGAGTTTGTGGTGGAGGAAGAGGGGGGCAAGCAACGCCACTGGAACGCGACGGACGACCTCGTGCCCGACCTGCACCAAGCGGGCGAGGGTGTCGAGCATGCCGATGCGTATGGGAACGCCAAGACCTGGCTCATGTACGACCTCGAGGACGGCTCGAGGCTGCTCGACCGCTACGAGCCAGCGCTCTTTGGAACGAAGGGTGTGCCGACATGGCGGCGCAACGACTTTCCTCTCGTGCTCGTCAACACGCGCACCGAGCCGGTTAAGCTCCAGACGATCACAGCCCCACCGCGGTCGCTGGCTCTGCATCCTGGCCCCCGGGCGGGGGTCGCGTTGGCGTGGCGGGCTCCGGCCGATGGCGTGTATCGCGTTCACGGGCGTGTCGCGAAGATCGATCCGGGTGGCGACGGCACTGCCTGGCGGCTCGACAAGCGGGCCGACCTCGGCGACGTCTTTGCGGCTAATGCAACGATTGCCGCAGCACGCAAGCAAGCTGTGGCCGCACGTGATGCACACCTTGCCAAGCAGATCACACCGCGGCTTGCCTACGCTGTCACCGAGGGTGACAAGCCAGCAAACGCGAAGATCCTGCTGCGCGGTGATCCCGAGAAACTCGGGGCCGAGGTGCCGCGCAAGAACCTAGACCTCTTCGGTGGCGAAACCGTCCAGGAGGGCAGCGGCCGTGAGGAACTGGCGTCGTGGCTGTGCCGAGCCGAACACCCGCTCACTGCACGCGTGATGGTGAACCGCATCTGGCAGGGGCATTTCGGCAGGGGCATCGTCGGCACCCCCAACGATTTCGGGGTCAAGGGCCAGCCGCCCACGCACCCCGCACTGCTCGACTGGCTCGCCTCCGAGTTCGTCCGGCAGGGGTGGAGCATCAAGGCGATGCACCGGCTCATCGTGACAAGTGCCGCCTACCAGCAGCAGAGCGGAGGGGCCGATTCGGCCTACCCCTTGCCCCGCCGACGGCTCGACGCGGAGGAGATTCGCGATTCGCTGCTCGACCTTGCCGGAGAACTCGATCTTACGCCCGGCGCCGCACACCCGTTCAAGCTGACGAGCGGGTATCGCTACTCGCAGCACAACCCCTTCGCCGAGTTCTTTGATTCGAAGAAGCGAAGCGTCTACCTGCTCACGCTTCGCCTCCGGCGCCACCCGATGCTCGGGCTCTTCGATGGCGCCGATCCCAACGCCGCCACGCCGGGCCGCGACGTGAGCACTGTCCCCACCCAGGCCCTCTACTTCCTGAACGACGCCTTCTTCCACGACTGCGCCGCGCTTTTCGCCCGCCGGATCACGGGCGAGGCAAGCGACGACCGCGTCCGCCTTGAAGCTGCCTGCCGGATGGCGTTCCAGAGGCCGGCGACCGACGCCGAACAGGAGCGGGCTGCCCGATTCCTGGCGGAGGTAGCGCCGCAGTTTACCGAAGTGCCTGAGCCGGAGCGGCGCAACGCCGCCTGGGTCGCCCTGACCCGCGTGCTGCTCGGTAGTAACGAGTTTATCTACCTGGATTGAACACCGCTGGATTGAGAAGAGACAGGTTATTCATGAAGACGAGTGTGAGGTTCGACTGGTCACGGCGCGGGTTTGTGCAATCGCTGACGGCCGGCTCGATGCTGATGCCTGGCATTCTCGGACAGCTCCTTGCGGCCGAGTCGGCTGCCGATGCAGATCCGCTCGCTCCCCGCGCGTCCCACTTCACGCCCAAGGCGAAGCGAGTGATCTTCCTCTACTTCAGTGGCGGCGTCTCGCACATCGACGCGTGGGATCCGAAGCCGCGGCTCTTTGCCGACCATGGCAAGCCGTTTGCGGCTGACAACCCTGAAGGAAAAGCGATCGGGGCATACACGAGCGGCTTTATCAAGCGACCGCTGTGGGAATTCCGCAGGTACGGTGCGTGCGGCACCGAGGTCAGCGATCTGTTTCCACACATTGCCGCCCACGTCGACGACATCGCGCTCATCCGCTCGATGCATACCTCGCATCAGAACCACTACAACGCCACCCTCGGGATCCACACCGGTTCGTTCGCGTTCGCCCGTCCGAGCATCGGAGCATGGGTAAGTTACGGCCTGGGAACCGAAAACGCGAATCTCCCCTCCTACGTGGTCCTTGCGCCGGAATCGCCCTACGCGGGCTCCCAGGTGTGGGCGTCGGATTTCCTGCCGGCCTGCCATCAGGGCACGCGGGTCATTCCCGGAGGCGAGCCGATCCCCAATCTCACCCGCCGCGGCCGCAACGAACAGGTGCAATTGCTGGAACTTGCTGCCTTACGTGAGTGGAACCGTGAGCACCTCGCCGCCCGCGCGGGCGATCCGCTCCTCGCGGCTCGCCTGAAGTCGTTTGAGACGGCTTTCGGCATGCAGATGGAAGCCCCCGAGGCGTTCGACTTCACGACGGAGAGCGACGCCACGCTCGCGATGTACGGTCTCGAACGCGGCCAGACCACTGGATTCGGGTGGCAGTGTCTAGCGGCCCGCCGGCTGGTGGAACGCGGCGTGCGGTTCATCGAGCTGATCGAGGGTGGTTCCGCGAACAACTGGGACCAGCACAACACGATGGCCCAACACGGCCCTCGCGCGAAGGCGACCGACCTGCCGGTCGCCGGCCTGCTTCAAGACCTGAAGGATCGGGGCCTGATGTCCGACACGCTCGTGGTGTGGTGCACGGAATTCGGTCGTACGCCGTTCAGCAAGGACGCCGACAACGGTGGCCGCGAGCACCATGCCTGGGCTTTCAGTTGCTGGCTGGCTGGCGCGGGCGTCAAGCCGGGCATCGTGCATGGCGAGACCGACGACATCGGCGAAAAGGTGGTCCGCGACCCGGTCCACGTGCACGATTTTCACGCCACGATCCTGCATCTGCTGGGGTTTGATCACAAACGGCTGACCTTCCGGCATGCCGGCCGCGATTTCCGGCTGACCGATGTCGAGGGCAATGTCGTCCATGCACTGTTGAGCTGACACAACGCGGCTGCGAGGAACGCAGCCGCGGGGGGGAAGATGAAGACACTCGCTATCGAAAGACTTCGCCGCCGCATCGCGGCCGGTCAGCCTGTTCACGGCCTCTGGATCACGCTCGAAACGGCGAGCGTGACCGAAATGGCGGTGGCGCTCGGCCTCGATTGGGTCGTGATCGACGCCGAACATGGCCAGCTCGATTGGAGCCAGATTCTCGAGCACCTGCGGGCCACCGTCCGCAGCGAGACCGTCGCGCTCGTCCGGATCGCCGAACGGAGCACCACACTCGCAAAGCGGGCACTCGACCTGGGAGCTGACGGCATCGTCGTCCCGATGATCGAGACTGCCGAACAGATTGAAGAAGCACTCCGGGACTGCTGGTATCCGCCGGAAGGACGCCGCGGGATCGGTGGCGAGCGAGCCACGGCCTGGGGCCAAGCTATCGTCGAGCACACTGCGGAGGCGAATGACCACGTCCTCATCGTGCCGCTGATCGAATCGGTCAAGGCCTTCGGACAGGCTGTCCAGATGGCCGCCGTTGAGGGCACGCAGATTTTCTTCTTCGGGCCAAACGATTTTTCGGCAAGCGTCGGACACCGCGGCCAGTGGGAGGGCCCGGGGGTGGCGGAACAGATTTTAGAGATGAAGGATGTTTTCCGTCGTGCAGGCAAGGCATGCGGCGTGCTCACACGCGGCCCCGAAGACCTCTCGCTGCGAAGGTCGCAGGGATTCACGATGCTAGGACTCGGAAGCGACGCGGGTCTATTCTGTCGGTCGCTACACGAGATGCTCGTGGCGGCGGGCTGCGACCGGACGGCGGCGGCAAGCCTCGATCCGCGGGCGGCTGCTCCAGTTCGCACGGTGCTCCCCGCGCCACCGGAGCGGATGCGGCCGGATCGCGGCGAGGTGCTCACGTACCTCGGCCATGGTTCGACGATCCCGCTCCAGGAAGGCGTCGTCTTCGAGGCGCTCGTCGGCCAGTTCAACACGGCCCGCGACCTGACCACTGGCATCGTGACGTTCGCTCCGCGGGCCGTGCTCGATCAGCACCTACATCCGGCGAGCGAGTCGATCACCGTGCTCTCGGGCGAGGTCGAGGTGTCGGTGGAGGGCCGGGTCTACCGGCTCCGCCCGCTCGACAACATCGTGATCCCACGCTGGGCGCCTCACGCCGCACGCAATGCCGACGACTCCCGGCCGGCGAGGCTGCACGTCGCCCTAGCCACCTCCGTGCCCGAACGAGAAATCGTGTCAAAGGAATTCACTCGCATGGAAATGCCCGATGATGCGACGGGCCTTAAGGGAATGGAGCGGGTCACACGAATCCAAACGGCGAAGCGGTCTTTCTCGGTCGGGCCCGGCGCGGAATTCGTGGACTATTTCAATGCGGAACTCGTCCCAGGACTCGAAATGAGCGGAGGTTACGGGAGGTTTCAGCCCGGAGGCCGCCTGCCCGCCCACGTCCACGATTTCGATGAGTCGATCTGCATCGTGGGAGGCACGGCGCGATGCCTGGTGGAGGGGCGGACCTACGAGGTCGGTGAGTGCGGCACCGCCATGGTGCCGCGGGGGCGGGTGCACTACTTCGTCAATGAATCCGATGCCCCGATGGAAATGATCTGGGTCTACGCCGGTCCGATGCCAGAGCGGATCGTCGTCGATGGAAGGTGCGCCACCATGGAGGGAAATCCTTGGGGGGCCCAATCATGACGACATGCCGCCGCAACCCGTTTCGCGTAGCGCTGACCGGCGACTTCTATCACGCCGACGGCCGCCCGCAGTATGACGACTTTGGGCTCGGCGTCTTCGCCGAGCATCCGCACGTCGAGGTGACCAGGTTCGAGCGTCATGCCTCCGAGATCACGGCAGATCAACTGCGCGGTGCACAGGGAGTGGTCGTCATGTCGCCCCGCGTTACGCGGGCGTCACTCCAACACGCCGACGGGCTGCTGGCGGTGGGGCGGTTCGGCGTAGGCTACGACGGCGTCGATGTGGCTGCCTGCACCGCCGCGAACGTACTCGCGATGATCGCCGCGGGCGCGGTGAACCACTCGATGGCCGAAGCCACCGTCGCGTGGATGCTCGCGCTCACGCACCACGTGACCGCGAAGGACCGGCTCGTGCGGGAGGGCCGCTGGCACGACCGCCCGGCATTCATGGGCTGCGAACTCCGCGACCGCACGCTGGGCATCGTCGGCTTCGGCGGCATCGGCCGCACGCTCGTGCCGATGCTGGCCGGATTCCAAATGCGGGAGCCGGTCGTGTTCGACCCGTTCGTGGGGCCCGAGGCCGTGGCCGCCGGGGGCGGGCGGGCGGTGAGCCTGCACGAACTGCTTGAGACGGCCGACTTCGTATCGATCAACTGCCCGCTCACCGACGCGACCCGCGGCCTCGTCGGGCCGGCGCAACTGGCCCGGATGAAGCCCACGGCCTATCTGCTCAACCTGGCCCGCGGCGGCATCGTGGATGAGGAGGCGCTGCTCGCGGCGGTGCGGGAGCGCCGGATCGCGGGTGCCGCGCTCGACTGCTTCGCGGTCGAGCCGGCGGAGGACGTCAAACGCTTCGAGGGGCTCGACACCCTGCTGCTGGCGCCGCACGCGATCGGCTGGACCAACGAACTGTTTCGCGACATCGGCCGCACCGCCTGCCAGGGCATGCTCGACCTCTCGCTCGGCCGCCGCCCGCAGGGCGTGCTCAACCCCGAGCTCTTCGACCGAGCCGAATTTCTCGACAAGTGGTCCGCCGCGATCGGCGGCGACGTGCCGCGCGGCCGGCACGCCCCCCTGTCCGTCCCGAACCCCCGAGTGGAGCAGCCCCACCATGTCTGATTCCACGGACTTCGCCGCCGAATACCTCGCCGGCGCAACTATGCCCGCCCTCATCGGCGGCCGCTGGGTGGAGGCTGAGCACCGCGCCACACTCACCACCCGCGACCCGGGCACGGGGGCGCCGCTCGCGAAGGTGCCCGCGATGGACCGCGGCGACGTCGATCACGCTGTACAGGCGGCCCACCACGCCTTCCGGCACTCAGGTTGGGCGACGATGTCGGCCGCCGAGCGCGGCGTCCTGCTCCACCGTCTCGCCGACGAGGTCGAGCGGCGCAAGCTCGCGATCGCGCGGGTCGAGGCCGCCGACGCCGGCAAGATCCTGACGCAGGCCGAGGGAGACGTGCAAAACCTCGTCGACACGCTCCGCTACTTCATCGAGATGTCGCTCCGCGTGCAGCGGCGGACGCCGCTGGCCGTCCGCGGCCACGAGGCGGCGACGGTCCGGCTGCCCTGGGGCGCCTGCGGCTTCATCTTCCCCTGGAATTTTCCTTTCCTGCTCATCGGCTGGGGCATCTCACCCGCGCTGGTCGCCGGCAATACGGTGGTCATCAAGCCGGCCGAGGACACGCCGCTCTCGGCGCTCATGCTTGGCCGGATCGCCCAGGAAGTCGGCATCCCCGACGGCGTGATCAACGTCGTCACCGGAACCGGCGAGGCGGCGGGGGCGGCGCTGGCTGGCCACCCGGGCCTCCGGCGGATGTCGTTCACCGGTTCGCCCGAGGTGGGCCGGCTCGTGGCCGAGGCCTGCGGCCGGAACCTCGTGCCGGTGAAACTCGAGCTCGGTGGCAAGGGTGCGGCGGTCGTGTTCGACGACGTGGACATCGATGCCACCGCCGACAAGCTCGCCAAGGCGATCACCTTCCACACCGGCCAGGTCTGCTGCGACGCCACCCGCTGGCTCGTCCAGCGCTCGATCTATGACCGCTTCGTCGAGGCCTGCGTCGCGCGACTGGAGCAGATTCGCGTCGGCTACCAGCTCGAACCGGCCACGCAGATGGGCCCGGTCGTCAACGCGAAGCAGCGGGAGCGGGTGCTCGGCTACCTGGACCGTGGCCGGGCCGAGGGGGCGAAGCTGGTGCTGCCGGGGGGCCGGGCCAACGTGCCAGGCCACGACGGCTTCTACGTGAAGCCCGCGCTCCTGGCCGGGAGCCTCGACAACGTGGCCGCACGGGAGGAGATCTTCGGCCCGGTCGCCTACCTGACTCCATTCGACGACGAGGAGCAGGCCGTCGCACTTGCCAACGACACAGACTACGGCCTGGCCAACAGCGTCTGGTCGGCCGACCTCGACCGCGCCCGGCAGGTAGCGGAACAGATGGTCGCCGGTAATTCCTGGATCAATGCACACAACGTGTTTCCGCTGGGAGTGCCCTATGGGGGGATCAAAAAGAGCGGGATGGGCGGCGGAGTGCTTTCGGTGGAAGCATTCCTCGACTACACCCGCGGACTATCGGTGGTGCGGCCGCTGTAGCCGGCTCGTGTTCGGCGCGGCGGCCCTGCTGCTCGGCATCCGTGCCGGGCTTCCGGCGTCCGCGGCCGAGCCGATCCCGCTGCGCGCCGGACCACTCACGCTCGTGTTCGAGCCCGACCTCGCGCTCGTGCGCCGCCTGCGGGTGGGCGCCGACGAGGTTCTGCGCGGCATCAGCGCGCCGGTGCGGAACCGGTTCTGGGGCACCGTGCCGCCGGAGGTGCGGATCGTCGACCTCGACCGCGGGGCCGACCGGTTCACGCTCGTGTTCGACGTCCGTTGCCGCGAGCGGGAGGTCGATTTCCTGTGGCGCGGCACGCTCGTGGGAAAGCCCGACGGGTCACTCGCCTACACGTTCGAGGGCGAGGCGCTCGCCGACTTCGAACGGAACCGGATCGGGTTCTGTGTGCTCCACGGTGAGACGGCCGCGGGCCGACCGTGGCGGCTCGAGCACGCCGACGGCGTCACCGAGGAAGGGCGATTTCCCGAGCAGATTGCGCCACACCAGCCGGCCCAGGATCTCCGCGCGGTGGCCCACGAGTTCGCCCCCGGCCGGTGGGCAAAGGTAGCGTTCGAGGGAGACGTGTTCGAGATGGAGGACCAGCGAAACTGGACCGACGCCTCGTTCAAGACCTATTGCACGCCGCTCGCCCGGCCGTATCCCGTGGCGGTGGCGACGGGCACGAAGGTGCGGCAGCGGATCACGCTCGACCTCGATGGCGAGATGCCGGCGCCGCCAGCGACGGATGAGCCCTTCGTGGATCGCCCCGTCGTGCTCGAAGTCGGCGTCGCCACGGTCCCCCTGCCGGGCATCGGAGTGCGAGTGTCGGGCGGGGACGAGCCACTCTCCGCGGACGATGCGAAGCGGCTCGCGGCCCTGCACCTCGATCACCTGCGGGTGGATCTCGCGCCCGCAGACGATGGCTGTGCGGCCCAGCTGCGTGTGGCGGCCGCACAGGCACGGTCGCTCGACACGTCGCTCGTCGTGGGCCTGCATCTCGGCACGGATGTCACCGCGGGCCTTGAGGCGGTCGCGGCGGCGTGCGAGACGGAGCGGCCGCCAGTCGCCGCTTGGCTCGTGATCGACGCCGACGACGCCACGTTCGCGCGTGCCCGCGCGGCGCTCGATCCCCTCGTCCCCGGGGCGCTCATTGGGGTAGGCCGCGACACAAACTTCACGGAACTCAACCGCAACCGGCCGGCGACAACGGGGCTGGATGTGGTGGCCTATGGGATGAACCCGCAGGTGCACGCGTTCGACGAGGCCTCGATGGTGGAGACGCTGCCGATCCAGGCGGAGACCGTAAGGACGGCCCGGGAGTTCGTGGGCGACGTGCCGATCATCGTCAGTCCCGTGACGCTGCGGGTGCAGGCAGTGACGCAAAAACCCCTGCCGGGCGAATTGCCGGCGGACGTCGATCCGCGACAGGCTTCGCCGTTCGCCGGCGGCTGGACCCTCGGCAGCATCGCGTCGCTCTCCGCCGCGGGCGCGAGCCGGATCACCTACTACGAAACGTTCGGGCCGAAGGGGATCATGGCGGCGGGCGAGGTCTACCCGATCCACGACGTGCTGCGCGACGTCGGCGATTTCGCCGGCGGCCGCGTGCGGCCGGTGACCACGAGCGATCCGACGGCCGTCGTGGGCCTCGTCCTCGAGCGCGACGGGAAACGCAGGCTCGTCATGGCCAACCTCGTGGACATGCCGCGGACGGTGTCCGTCCACGGCTTCGGTGACGACCGCTCCGTGTCACTCGCCCCCGGCGAGATCGCCCGGCTGGACGCGGCCGCGAAGGCCGCCGTCGGACCGGTCGGCTCCGCGCCGGCGGGCCGTCGCCCGTGGCTCGGCCCAGCGGCGGCCGTCGCGCTCCTCGGCCTGGCCGTGGCGAGCCCGTGGCTGCCGGCGCTCCGCCCTTGGTCGTTCACGCTCTCGATCCTCGCGGCGGTGGCCACGGGGCTCGCGTTCCCGGAGTGGTTCATCGGCGTGGGCGACTTCCGGTTCACGTCGCTCTTCAAGCCGCTCCTCATGCTGATCATGTTCTGCATGGGAGCCACGCTCAGCGTCGGTGATTTCGCCGGTGTGCTGCGGATGCCCGTGGGCGTGGCCGTGGGGCTCGTCTGCCAGTTCACGATCATGCCTCTGCTGGGCTACGCGGTAGCGACCGCCTTCCGTTTCCCGCCGGAAGTGGCGGCCGGAATCGTGCTCGTGGGCGTGGCGCCATCGGGACTGGCCTCCAACGTGATGAGCTACATCGCGCGGGCGAACGTGCCGCTGTCGGTGACGATCACGGCGGCCGCCTCGCTGCTCTCGCCATTGCTTACGCCACTGCTCATGAAAGCCCTCGCCGGCGAGATGATCACGATCGACGCGCGGGCGATGATGCTCGACATCGCTCAGATGGTTATCGTGCCGATTGCTCTCGGGCTGGCCTTCCACAGCCTGTCTCCAGACCGTCGGCGGTGGATCGAGCCCGCCCTGCCTGCCTTCTCGATGGCGGGCATCATCGCGATGACCGTGCTGACCGTCGCCGTGGGCCGCGACAATCTGCTGCAGGTGGGTCCGCTCCTGATCATGGCCTGCCTCCTGCACAACCTTGGCGGCTTTCTCCTGGGCTACCTGGCGACCCGCGCGCTCGGCCAAGACCGGCTGACGGCCCGCACCGTCGCCATCGAGGTGGGGATGCAGAACTGCGGGCTGGCCTCGGGTCTTGCAGCATCGCTGGGAAAGGTCGCGACACTCGGCCTGGCTCCGATCGTCTTCGGCCCACTCATGAACACGACCGCGTCGGTGCTCGCCAACTGGTGGCGAAACCGACCGGCGGATTCCAGTCGTCACACCGCAGCCCGCCGGCAGGGTCCCGCATGACCACCACGCTCCCGGCTCGATCGACGTCGCATCGGGCGGTCAGCGGCCGCTTTCGGGTGATGCTGCTTGTGGATCCGGCGGACCCATTCGCACGGGGGTGCATGGGCGGGATCGCGAAGTGGGTCGCGCAGCAGCCCGACTGGGATGTTGTCGTGGCCGACTTCGCGGCAGAAGCTGCCGGCCGAAATCATCGTCGCCCGATCGCGGACGGAGCAATCTCATTGGTGCCGCCAGCCACCCTGCGGCGACAGTGGCGGCGTGGTCCCCAGCCAGTCGTGTTCGTGAGCGAGTTTCCGGATGCCACCACTGCGCCGAGTATCGCAACCGATGACGATGCTGCCATTCGGCTGGCCGTGGAGCATCTCCTCACATCGCGTGTACGACATGTCGGCTACGTACCTGCCGAACGGCGGTGCGACCAACGTCGTCTCGCAGTTGCCCGGAACGTGGTGGCGGAAAACGAAGCGGCCCTGCACGTCTTTGAACCGCCCTTAACCGGTCACCGTCTGGAGGAGTGGTTGTCGGGGCTGCCCACGCCGGCGGGAATCGTCACTGGCTCCGACCGTCGTGGACTGCAGGTCCTGCAGGCCTGCCGCGACGCCGGACTGCGCGTCCCCAACGATATAGCCGTGGTTGGGATCGGCAACGACGACTGCCTTTGCGACCTTGCGGTCCCCGGCCTTACGAGCGTGGCGCATAACCTTGCCGTCATCGGCTTCGAAGCCTGCCGACTGCTGGCCGACCTCCGCAAGGGAGGCCGCATGGTCCGGTCGTTGGTTCTGCCTCCAGCCGGGGTTGTCACCCGCCTCAGCAGCGATGCGTTGGCGATCGATGATCCGGTGGTGCGGCGGGCCATAAAGGCGATCCGGTGCTTTGCAGGAGACGGGCTCACGCCTGACGCCATCGCCGAGAAGATCGGCCTGCCCAGGAGGACGCTGGAGCGGCAGTTTCGGCGACAGATTGGCAGATCGATTCAAGAGGAAGTGTTGATCGCGAAGCTGGATCGGGCACGAAAACTGCTCGCTGAAACGGACCTCAAGCTGCTGGCGATTGCAGTGCGATCCGGGTTTCGCGATGCGTCGCAGCTCTGCCACTCATTCAAGTCGGCGTTTGGAGGGTCGCCCATGGACTACCGGCGCCAGGTAAGGCCGTGGGACACCGCCCGGCCCGCCTAAAAGCCAATGAAACAGGTCATATTTCACAACATCCGCTGATCGACGCGTCCTATACTTCGAGATACAGTTGAACGGTTGCGGGAGGGATTATTTTCATGACTAATTCTCCGAATGTTTTCTGTCAGAGTGCCGGCCCCTCTCGTAGGCGTAGACTGGCTCTCTCAGTCAGCCTCGCCGCATGCGTTGTCGTCGTCACAACTGCCCGTGCTGGCGATCTCTACACGGAGAATTTCAATTCCTACTCCTCCGCCAACGCGACCAGCACGCAAGTCACGACCGGCCTGACGGTGGCCTTCAGCGGTACGGTGACCGGCTGGAACCGCGCGGGCGACGGCGCGATCCACGCCGTCCGGCTCGCGACCGGCAACTGGGCACCGATGTTCTATGACGGCGGCAACAACAACATCATCACGACGGCCTCCACGATCGCGGGCGCCAACACGACGAACGCCACCTACCGGGTGACGTTCCAGGTCGCCCCGGGCGTGTACGCCAACGCCAGCCAGGCCACCACGGCCTCCGACGCCGTCATCCTTTCGCTGCTGACGAGCAACAGCAGCTCGACGCTGGCGTCGGGCACGTTCTTCCCCGGGGCCTTCGCGAACTCGGCGTCGTCCGGCTCGCTTGCTTTCCAGACCGCGACGTTCGACTACCAAGGCACCGGCTCCGATGCCGGGGCGATCAACCTCCGGTTCGCGGCGAACAACCCGGGGGCCCAGCGGTTCGGCGGCACGGTCGACAATGTGATCCTCCAGACGACCGCCCGCTGGAACAACGGCACGTCAGGCAATTGGAGCACGGGGTCCAACTGGCTCTCGGGCGCGGCGCCGGTCAACACCGACCTCGTGCTTATCGGCGGTACCGCCGGCGGCACGTGCACGAACGACCTTTCGAGCCTCTCGGCGGCGGGCATCGAGTTCGTGAGTGGAGCTGGCTCGTTCACCGTCTCGGGCAGCGCCATCACGCTCTCCGGCAGCAACATCTACAACGGCGTCACCAACGCGAGCACATCAGCCCAGACCCTGGCCCTCAACCTCGTCCTCGGCGGCACCACACGCACGTTCAACTCCGTCGGCCGGCTCACGGTGAGCGGAGACATCAGCGACGGTGCGACTTCGGCCGGACTCACGAAGACGGGCGCCGGCACGGTCGTTCTTGCCGGCACGAACACGTACACCGGCACGACCGCCATCACCGCCGGTGCTCTTTCGATCTCATCCACAGGGGCACTTCCTGGCTGGAACACCACCGGCCGGGTGTCGGTAGCGAGCGGGGCGTCACTCCTGATTGGAAACTCCGTCGATCCATCGGTGATCGCGACACTCGCTTCGAGTGGAAGTTTCGCTGCGGGATCCTTCCTCGGCTTCGACGTAGCCGCTGGCGATCGCACGGTGTCCACGACCCTTGCGGGTGGATTTACGCTCACGAGCCAGGGTGGAAACGTGCTCACGCTCTCGGGAAGCAATAGCTATACCGGGGGCACACAGGTGACCGGCCGCATGCTGCTTGCCAATGGCAATGCCCTCGGCACGGGAACCGCGACTGTGGCCGGAGGCGTGCTCGACCTTGGCAATCAGACAATCGCCAACGCGGTCGCTCTTACAAGCGGCACGCTCACAGGCGGCGCGTTCGAGGCGTCACGGCTCACGCCGACCGCCGGTACGGTGTCCGCGACGCTAGTAGGCGGCGCGCTGACCAAGTCGACAGCCGGCACGGTTGTGCTCACGACCAGCAACAGCTACTCGGGGGGCACGCAACTCACCGCAGGCACGCTCTCGTTCGCTGCGAATGCCCTTGGCTCGGGTTCCGTGACCGTATCCAACGCCGCACTTCGATGGGCCTCAGGAAACACGCAGGATGTCTCACCGCGGCTCGTGCTCGTCAACTCGACGACTGCGACGCTTGACACCAACGGCAACAACGTGGCTCTCGCTACGGGGTTCGGGAGCAGTTCTTCCGCAGCAGTCGTCAAGGCCGGTAACGGCACGCTCACGCTCTCGGCGAGCAATTCCTACACGGGCGGTACGCGGCTTGATGCCGGCTCCGTGAGCTTTGTGAGTGGCGGCCTCGGGACCTCCGGCGCTGTCATCATGAACGGCAACAACACCACACTCCAGTGGGCGAGCGGTAACACCCAGGACATCTCTGCAGGCGGCCGGCTCACGCTCACCAACGGGGCGAACGCCAACTTCGACACCAACGGCAACGATGTCACGCTCGCGACGCCCTTCGCCCTCAACTCGGGAAGCGACGGCGGATTCGCGAAACTCGGTGCCGGCACGCTGACGCTCACAGCATCGAACACCTACACGGGGTACACGTCTGTCAACGCGGGCACGCTCGAGTTCGCGAACAACGCACTGGGGACCACCGGCCGCGTTTACGTGTCGGGCGGCTCGCTGCGGTGGGCGACCGGCAATACGCAGGACATCTCGAGCCGGCTGTGGTTTACCAGCGGCTCAACATCGACGTTCGACACCAACGGCAACAACGTCACGTTCGCGACTGGCGTCGGCGGAACGACCTCAGGAATCCTGGCGAAGAGCGGGGGCGGGACACTCACGCTGTCGGCGAGCAACAGTTACACGGGAGGCACGCTGGTCAACGCTGGCACCATTCTGCTCGGCAACGCCCGGTCGCTGGGCACCGGCACGGCCACGATCCAGGGCGGCGTGCTCGACCTTAACAGTCAATCGATCACCAATGCGGTCGTCCTGACGAGCGGCACGCTGGCTGGTGGATCATTCGAGGCGTCGCAGCTCACACCAACGGCCGGCACGGTGTCGGCCACTCTCTCAGGTGGCACGCTGACCAAGTCGACTGCCGGGACAGTCGTATTGACGGCAAGCAACAGCCACACCGGTGGCACCCGCGTGAATGCGGGCACGCTCTCATTCGTCACGAACGCCCTGGGGTCGGGCACGGTAACCGTTTCCGGCGGCACGCTCCAATGGGCCGCCGGAAACACGCAGGATGTTTCGTCTCGAGTCGCCCTCGTGAACGCAACGACCGCGACATTCGACACAAATGGCAACGATGTTACTTTCGGCAGCAGCATCGGCGGCGCGACGACGGCATCCGTCGTCAAGGCCGGCAACGGCTCGCTCACGCTGTCCGCCAGCAACACGTTCACGGGAAACACGACAGTCTCCGCAGGCGTGCTCGCGCTCAGCGGCAGCGGCAAGATCTATGGCGGCGTGAACAACGGCACGGCTGTCGTGACCGTGAGTTCCGGGGCGGTGCTCGAGTTCGACAAGTGGGACAGCGGCTTCGCCGACTGGGGCAAAGGTAGCTTCGGGCAGCTGTTCTTCTCCGCGAATCAATTGGTCGTCAACGGCGGCACACTTCGAAACACGCTCTCAAACTCGTCGCTTGCACCGGCCGCCGGTGACGGCCGGGCATTCACCATTGGCGCCCTCGGCGCGACGCTCGAATCGACCGCCGGCCAGACGTGGTACGTCAATGAGGATTCCCGCAGCTACCCGCTTGCCAGCAACGGCGGCCTGCTCACGCTCGGCGGTGCTGGCAACGGCGAGATGAAGAAGGTCGTGCCCGGCACCGGCGGCGTCGCGATGGCGGGCAGCGGTACGTGGACGCTGTCCGCAGCTAATACGTATTCCGGCAACACGTCAATTAGCGCTGGCACTCTCCAGATCGGCGGTACCGGCGTACTCGGCAACGGCTCCTATGCTGGCGCTATCGCCAACGCCGGAACATTGGCTGTGGCGACATCGCGGAACCAGACGCTCGGCGGCGCGATCAGCGGAGTCGGCTCGCTTGCGAAGTCGGGGGCCGGCGTGCTCACCCTTTCCGGAAGCAACTTCTACACCGGCGGCACACAGGTCATGGCCGGCACCGTCGAGTTCGCCAATGGCGGCCTCGGGGGCTCGGGCACGATCGCGATGGGCGGCGGCGGCCTCCGCTGGGCCTCGGGTAACACGCAGGACGTCTCGTCTCGACTCGCCCTTGTCAACGCAACGACGGCGACATTCGACACCAATGGCAACAACGCGCAGTTTGGCAGCAGCGTCGGCGGCGCGACGACGGCAGCTTTCGTCAAGGCCGGAGCCGGCACGCTCACGCTGTCCGCCAGCAACACTTGGACCGGCAATACGACGGTCTCGGCGGGAGTGCTCGCGATCAGCGGTGGCGGTAAGATCTACAGCGGCACGACTAATCAATTGGCTGTCGTGACCGTCAATTCGGGTGCCGTCCTCGAGTTCGACAAGTGGGACAGCGGCTTCGCGGACTGGGGCAAGGGCAGCTTTGGGCAGCTGACTTTCAATGCACTGCGGCTCGTTGTAAACGGCGGCACGCTTCGTAACACACTCTCAAACTCGTCGCTTGCACCGGCGGCCAACGACGGTCGGGTGTTCACAGTCGGCGCACTCGGGGCCACGCTCGAATCGACGGCCGGGCAAACGTGGTATGTCAATTCCGACAGTCGCTTTGGCTCGCTTGCCAGCAACGGCGGCCTGCTCACCCTCGGCGGCGCCGGCGACGGTGACATGAAGAACATCGTTCCCGGCACCGGCGGCCTCTCTAAGGTCGGGAGCGGCACGTGGTCACTCTCAGCGGCAAACACCTATTCCGGCGCCACGACGATTAACGCGGGCCGGCTTCTTGTCGCGGCGGCCGGCCAGATCAACTCCACGAGCGGCATCACGCTCGATGGCATGGGCGCCGAACTGAAATACAACTCGGCAACGGCCCTCACGCGGCCAATCTCGTTCTCTGGCTCAGGCGGCACGCTCTCCGGGACCGGCGTGATCGGCTCGGCACTGGCGCTTGGCACAAACGCCATCCTGTCGCCCGGCAACTCGCCCGGAATCCTCACTGGAACCGGTGGCGTGGCCTGGAATCCGGGCGGCACGTACGCCTGGGAGATGAATGCCCTATCGGGAACGGCCGGCACGAATTGGGACCTTCTCGCTGTCACGGCCGGGGGGCTGGATCTCTCCAGTTTGTCCACCTCGAATCGCTTTACGCTCGATTTGATCACGCTCACCGGCAGCAACTCCGCTGGGCCGCTCGACATCGGCTACGTCGCGGGGTCGACCTATGAGTTCCTGATCGCAAGCTACAACAGCTTGAGCGTCCCCGGATCCTTCTCGACTGCAGCCAACAGCGATCTCACTGGACTCTTCACGATCAGCCTCGGAAACTGGCAGGGCACGAAGCCGAGCCTTTCCGACATGTCCGTGAAGGTGAATTCCACCGGCACAGGCCTTGCGCTCGTGATCGTGCCAGAACCGGGAGCGGTCGCATTGGCCGGAATCGGCGTCGTGATCGCCGGCTTGGTCGCATTGCGGAGCCGACGCCGCGCGTCGTGACTCTACCGTGCGTTGCCACCAAAGAAGGGCCGGTCTCACTTTGATTGAACTGCTCGTGGTGGTCGCCATCATCGGGCTGCTCGTCGCACTGATGCTTCCGGCTGTGCAGTCGGCCCGCGAGTCGGCTCGCCGCACGGCCTGCAACAACAACCTCAAGCAGATTGGTCTCGGCTTCCTTTCCCATGAGCAGAGCCAGGGCTGGTTCCCGGACGGGGGAGAGCAATATTGGTCGCTGCGATCGATGCCCGGCGGATCGCCTGCCGCGTCTCCCAACCAGAACTGGGGCTGGGGCTACCAACTGTTGCCGTACCTCGAGCAGCTGACAGTATGGAATACAGCCTCCGATCTCAGCGTGCTCAAGACGCCAATCCCGGTCTACTTTTGCTCGAGCCGCCGAGCTCCGCAGGTCATCACCGGGTGGAGCCCCTTCGGTACTGACACCCGCGCGATGAACGATTACGCCGGCAACGGAGGCACCGACACGACGGGCAACAACGGCTGGGGCATGATGGGCAACGGCAAGGACGGTACGGTCGTCCGGCGCCCCAACGGAAACCCCAGCCGAAGTGGGCCGGTTCGATTCGCGACGATCCGCGATGGCACCACGATGACGCTACTCGCCGGGGAGAAGACCTACAACTGCGGCCGGCTGGGCGAGCGGCAGGCCGAGGACGACGGCGGGTACGTTGAAGGCTGGGATTTCGACACTATTCGCTGGGGCTACTTCCCGCCGATTCCTGATTGGTTCGACAATACCGACGTTACTCGATATCACAACAACTACACTCGAGTTGCTGATCGCTCGGCCTTTGGGTCAGCGCATGCTGCGGCTTTTGGGTGCGTCTTCGCCGACGGCTCGGTACGCAGCACGGATTACAATGTGTCACCTACGGTATTCATGCGGCTCTCGTCGCGAAACGATGGCCAGGTGGTGAATGCGGGCGACTTCTGACAAGAGCGAGCCGCGTTTGCGGCCGGCGAGGGCGATACTCGTGGCGATCGCGGCGGTGATCGCGGGTAGTGTTGTTGGCTGCGGTCGCCATGCCGTGGAGCGGTTCGACCTTGCCGGGACGGTGACGTACGACGGAAAGCCTGTCCCGAAAGGCTACATCGTCTTTCGCCCGGATGGTTCCGCCGGCAATCACGGGCCCGGTGCACAGGCCGACATTCGCGATGGGAAGTACGCCACGCTTCCTGGCCGGGGCACGATCGGCGGGCCGCACGAAATCCAACTCTTCGGCTTCGATGGCAAGGCCTATGAGACACCGGCCGGCATCTCGGGAGGTCGGCCCACCATGAATCAAATGGGCGCCAGGCTCTTCGGGCCTGTCATGATGAAGTCGGACCTTCCAAAACTTCATGCCACCTTTGATCTAGTGGTTCCGAAACAATGAGGTTCTTCCGGGATTTCAGTGGCAGGGTGGCCGAGGTCTGAGTTCAAGCCTTCCGCAGTAGAAGAGGATGCGGGTGCGGTAGTTCGCGAAGGAACGGAACCCGCGGGCCGCGTACTTCAGTGCCTGAATGACGCTATTGAAGCCCTCGCTGGTGGCATTGGTGATGCGGTAGAGGAAGTAGCTCAGAAGGTTGGGAAGATGACGCTTGAGCATCTTGGCCACCCGGACAATCGGCCGAAGACGGCATCGCACACCCCACGCATACCACTGGTCGAAGAACTCCTCCGCGCTCGTGGAGTAGACGTACCTCCAGAACCAGCGGAACTCCTCCTTGATCGCCCACGCCCTGGCTGTCTTCAGTCCGTTATGCCTGATGGCCTCGAAGCGTCGCCGCTGGAGCGATCGTTTCACCCAGGGCTGCCGCCACGGCGGCAAGAAACTGTTCGTCAGCATGGAGAGACATGGAAAACTCCTTCCCCAACAGGGGATCGAGAGAAACGCTGGCCACGAGAGTGGTGCCAGCGAAAGAAAAAGGCCCGGATCGGCAACGTGCCAACCGCGCCGGGGATAAGTGCCGAGCCGCTATGCGGCGGCGCGGCGAATTGGCGACGGGCCCGGGACTACCGGGTCAGCACGCTGAAACTCTGCAGCAGTTGCACCAGCAACTTCGGTGCATGGGCCGGAAGCGTTGCTCGCACGATCGCGGGAAGACGATCGTAGGGTGCAAATCGCTCCCGTAGATCCGGGGGCTCGTGGCCCGACTCCCCATAGCGCTCGGCGTACTCTTCGGCACCCCAGACGGTGCACCCGAGCCCGCCGGGCATCACGAGTGTCGCGGCGAAGACCACCCGCGCGTCATCGAAGGTGGGCGAGCAGCTCGCCGCGCGTGAATAGACGAGCGGCCCCTCGAGCTTGAGATTGTCGAGCCCCATCGCGGCGAGTTCGTCGAGCTGTGCGTTGATCGCGGGTATCGACGAGTCAGCCAGTGAAAGGCTGGTCCGTATCAGATCCGTGAGGCGGCCGAGTTCCTCGGCCCGCCCCGAAAGCGTGTCATGCATGGGCATATTCCTGGTTGAGACAGAGCAGCCGATACCGCACGGCTACTCACCAGATATGCCAGGGTTTTTCAGATTATTTAGGGACGCAGATCTCGTATGAGTAAGAACCGACCGCGCATCGCCGACGGTCTGCAAAAAGGATAGGACAGCCAACAGAACGATTCCGGTTTCTCGGGCGTGAGTACCGGAAGCGGCAGCGGTCTGGATCGCTGCGATCCGGGGGGCCTGCTGGCGGGGGACGGCATCCCGCAAGTAGTGTACGGGCGATCACTAACACCGTCCACTCGCCTCTCTGCCCATGGTCGCTGCACTCTGCGGATTTCCCGCGCGGCCCCGCCTCCGGCCGCATGCCGGCCCGGCACCACGCCGCCGCTACGAGCGTCGCCGCCCCGAGAAGACTCCCCTCCACAAGATCATCTCCGAGAACCTCG
>JAIOPD010000030.1 GCA_021414115.1 Planctomycetia bacterium | reverse complement strand
GATCCATCAGGGATCTTTGTGGGGAGGACGTAGCCAGGCGTCTTTGCGTCAGGGTGGCGATCAGCGAGCCGTGGCATCGGATGCCCAGAAAGCCCGGAGCGCGAGCGACGGGTATCCGGGCGGCTTCGCGTGAGGTTGCCGCGGAACGAGGCGGGGTGGAGGGCGTATTCACCGCGCTCGCGCTGGGGGCTTCCTGACGGAGGGACGCAGCGTCGCGCATGCCACCCGCAGTGAACCGAGCCGGCCGGACGATAAAATGCGGGCTTGCCCGCGATCCGCCGCTTGTTCGACCAGGGCGAGGGCTTGGTCCCTCACAACATCGCAGGCCACTTGGTCGTAACGGGCTAAGAAGGCATTTTCGAAACGCATCGGCAGGCCCGCCTTTCCGGAAAGGCAGGAGTCGAGGAGGAGTTTCATGACGCCAAGCCGACGGGAACGATCTCCCACCGCTCGTGCCCAACCAGCCGGCGAGCAAACACCAAACAGGCACGGTTGTCATCCGGCTCCAGCCACGGATAGTGCTCCTGAATCACCGCCGCATCATCGCCGGCTGCGAGCATTCCCAGCACGTGTTCCACCGCCAGTCGCCGGCCGCGAATGATCGGTTTGCCGCCGAAGATGTGGGGATCGGTGACAAGACGAAGCTCTCCACGAATAGCTCTTCTCGCAGCGCCGGCCCGCCCAAAAGGCGAAGTGAGGGGGCGGGGCGTGCGCCGGGAAATGCCATCCGGTCAGCGGCTGGCTACTCGTTCTTCGAATTCTCTGCGGCGCGGAGCTGGCCGATCTGTTGCTCGATCTTCTCGAGGCGAGCGAGGATTCGGTCGAGCTTCGAGGCAATGTCGGTCGCCTCGCCCGCCGGCTGAGTGCCGCTGGCCTGCTCCGGCTGCTGGAAGGCGTGCTTGAGCGCCTGCCGCACGTTCTCCGGCAGATCCGCCCCGGCCGCCTTCAGCGACTGCTCGAGAAGCTGCTCCACATCGGGCGCCGCTTCGCCGGCCGCGCCGAACTTCTGCGAGTAGATCACGCCGCTCGGCCCGACGACGCTGATGCTGCCGCGCACATCCATGCCCTTGACCACAGTGCCCGGCCCCTTGTCGCCCTGTGTCGCCTCCTCCTTCGACGGGTCGTCCCCGCGGGCCTCCTGAACCTTCTTCTCCACGTCCGGCGGCAACGCGTTCTTGAATTCCACCTTGCCGTCGGGGCCGATCCGGATCACGAACGCCTTGGCCTCGCCTCCGGCTCCTTCGATCTTCGTCGCTCCGCCGGCCCCTTCGAGCACCTGCACCTGCACGCTCACATCCCCGACACCGGTCTTCGGCTGCGGGGCGTCGTCCCCCCAGACGGTCGGCATCGAAAGGGCGAGCAGGATCAGGGTTGGCATCGTGAACTTCATGGCACTTTCTCCTGGTGGCTCTGAAAAACGGTTGTGAAAACAGGAATCGCACTCTGCGTGTCTGCAGTCGGCCCCATGCGATCGTGGTCAGGGCTGTCGGCGGTCGCTGCCGACCAAACGGATCTGGAGTTGTTTCTCGGGCACGGCCCACCGTTCACCATTCCGGCCGTCAACGAGGTACACCACCGGCTCCTCGCGGACCTCGAGACCCGCGTCCCGGAGCACCTGCCGTGCAGCGTCGGGCAGCAGCGGCTGGGCCAAGGCGGCGAACTGAGAGGCCAGGACGGGATCGCCGCCATCAGGCCGGCTCGCATCGGTGGCCGTCGTGCCGCTGCGACTGGAGCCCAGGTGGTAGCCCGCCGCCATACCGCAGGCGACGAGCGCGAGTGTCGAAGCCAAGGCCCGGAACGTCACCTGCCGGATCCTCCTGGGGGCTTCTCGAGGCTCCAGCACCTGTTCGCTTCCTGCAGGCGGGAATGCAGCACGCGGCAGGGACTTCATCGCCGCCGTCAGCCGCCGGTGCTCGACACAGGCAAGCGCCACCGCTCGCCACCGCTTCGGCTCGCTCTCGCAGCGGGCGAGCAGCCTATCTTCCTCAACGCGGTCGAGATCGCCGCTCGCACACGTCTCGATCGCTCGTTCCCACGCGGCGGCGTCTGCCGCTTTTTCTGCATGTCGGTTCATCGCGAATCATCTTCTCCCAAGCCCATGTCGATCAGCAGACCCCGCAGCCGCTTTTTTGCGGTGACCACCCGGTATTCCACCACGTGCCGCGGCACCTCGAGCCTGGCGGCCAATTGCGGATACGTGTGCTCTTCAACGTATTTCCATTCGAGGAGTTGCCGGTCGTCGCGGCCCAGGCCGGCGAGGGCTCTCGCCACGAGCCCTGCGTCCTCGCGAGCCATGAGCCAGTAGATCGGGTCGTCCTGCAGCCGGTCGGTAGCAGCCCCTGACCGCTGCTCCACCGCACGCGTGCGCAGTCGGGCCCGCCGGGAAGCCCGCCGCAGAAAGAGCGCGCACTGCCGGATGGCGATCGTGCACACCCACGGACGTTCCTCGTGCTCGCCGACGGGCGGCTGCCCGGTCCGCGCGACCGCTAACGCCACCTCCTGCAACACATCATCGACCGCGTCGCGGCTGCACGTACGAGCCGCCACCAGCCGCTCCAGCCAGCCACGATGCCGCTCCACCAGCGACGGGTCCGCAGCGGGGATCGGGTCGGAAGGCACGGCGGTGGTGATCGGTGCAGCCATCCTGAAGACATCATTGCCGCTGACCGCCGGCCACAGAAACCGGAATCCTGGGGGCAGCGTCCCCTTTCGAGCCCGCCGCAATTGGTCTGCCCCGAGCCATGATACGAACGAAGACGGGCCTTGACCTCGAAAGCCTAGCCACCGCGGGCGCCGACGTTCATCTGGCTTCACCCGGCGGACGTGGGCCGAGGTTGATGACCAGCTCCGATCCGTCACCGGGCACCTCGCACACCAGGCACCGCTGCACAGTTGTGCGTGGCATTTTCGACGCGTGCCCCGGTGACTCCCGCCAAGCCCGATGAAACCACCGCCCTTGCGGCAGCCGCCGGCGGCGCCGAAGCGACCGTCCTGCAGACGGCCCTTTGGGTGTACACTGATTCGCATGACGGGACGGCAGTTCTACGATTGGCAGACAGCAGGCGGCGCTGATGACGTCATGCGAATGGTCGATGCGTTGGAGCGTGCCGAACTCCACTGGTGCGCCATCGGCGGCATCGCCGTAAACCACTGGGCCGCCGAGCCGATGGTCACTCGCGACGTCGATTTCGTCGTGGCGGTCGACGAGATCGAGCAGGCCGTCGCCGCACTGGAACGGGCGGGCTTCACGGCGGAACGCCACTCCTGGTCGGTGAACTTCCGGGGGCACTCACAAGTCAGCCTGCAGTTGAGCACGGAAGACTTTTACAAGGACTTCGCCTCCCGTGCGGTTGCCGCGGATGTGCATGGGATTCTGCTGCGGGTGGCGACCCTTGGGGATACGCTTGCCGGCAAAATCAAGGAGTGGCGGACGCCGGAGCGGAGGCCCAGCAAGGCGATCAAGGATCTCGGCGACATCGCCCGGCTCGTGGAGGCCCATCCTCACCTCGAGGCAGCGCTTCCAGAAGACGTCACCGGCGCCCTCGCGGGTCGTGTGCCGGGCCGCTGAACACCGCCAACGATGATGGGAATGTGCAGAACTGCTCCTCCTAGGATGGAGGTGTTCCGCTCGTCGCCCAGAACCTTACAAGCGCATACTCCCAGCGGCAAACCAACACCGCCGCGTTATTGCGCCCTTGCTAACGATTTCCTTCCGGTCGGCCGCATCCGCCTTGCGTCAGCCTCGCGAGAAAGCCGAAAGAGAGATAAAATACCGAAACCATCGGCCCGAGCCGTCCCGCCGGTCTTCCCTCCTGTCAGCATCGCCATGCCCAGCTTGACGGACATGATCCGCGCGGTCTGCCTCACGCTCGTCGTCGCGAGCGTGAGGGCCGCCGACCATCCAGGTCTGGCGATCTACAAGGAGCACTGCGGCCGCTGTCACGGCGAGACGGGTGGCGGCACGGCGGACCTGCCTGACCCGCTCGTCGGCGACCGGTCGGTCAATCAACTCGCGGCCTACATCGACGAAACCATGCCGGAGGATGATCCGGCGAAGGTCACAGGTGAGGCCGCCCGGCAGGTGGCCGAATACATCCACGAGGCTTTTTATTCGCCCGTGGCCCGCGATCGCAACCGCCCCGCCCGCGTCGAGCTTTCGCGACTCACCGTGCGGCAGTACCAAAACACCGCCGCCGATCTCGTGGCAAGTTTCCGCGGTCACGGCCCCGGCATCGATGACCGCCGTGGACTCAAGGGGGAATACTTCCACGGCCGCGACTTCGACCGCGGCAAGAGCCTCGTCTACGAGCAGATCGATCCGCAGATCGATTTCCGCTTTGGCATTGAAGGGCCCGATCCGGAGCGATTCGAGCCCAACCGCTTCGCGATCCGCTGGACCGGATCGATCGTGCCCCCCGAAACGGGCGTCTATGAGTTTGTCGTGCGCACGGAGCATTCGGTGCGTCTGGCCGTCAACACCGCCTGGTACGAGCCGCCGCTGATCGACGGCTCTGTGAAGTCGGGCAACGAGACCGAATACCGGGCCACGATCCTCCTGCTCGGTGGCCGGGCCTACCCGCTGCGGCTCGAGTTTTCAAAAGCCAATCAGGGCGTTGACAACACGAAGCACGAACTGCCGAGCAAGGCCTCGATCAGCCTGCTCTGGAAGGCCCCCTACGGCCTTCTCGAGCCCGTGCCGCAGCGGTGCCTGATCCCGCACGATGCACACCCGGTGCTCGTGGTGCAGACGCCCTTTCCCCCCGACGACAAGTCGATCGGCTACGAGCGGGGTACGACCATCTCGCAGGAGTGGTTTGCAGCCACGACGGCGGCCGCGGTCGAGACGGCCGACTATTGCCTGGAGCAGGCCGAGCATCTGGCCGGGGCAAAGCGTGACGCGGCCGATCGGGCCGACAAGTTGCGTCGGTTCGCCGCCCGCTTCGCCGAGCGGGCCTTCCGCCGGCCGCTCACGCCCGAACTGACGGCCCTGGTGATCGACCGGCCGTTCGCCGACGCCCCCGACCTCGACGCCGCCCTCAAGCGCTCGCTGCTGCTCACGCTCGGCTCGCCGCGGTTTCTCTACCGCGAGGCCGACGCGGTGGCTGCGACGAACGAACCTTTCGATACGGCCGCCCGGCTGTCATTCGGTCTTTGGGATTCGATCCCCGACCAGCCGCTCTGGGACGCCGCTGCGAAGCATCAGCTCGGAACTCCCGAGCAGGTGCGGAGGCAGGCCGAGCGGATGGTCCAGGATCGTCGCACGCGGGCCAAGGTCCGCGACTTCATCTTCGGCTGGCTCCGCGTCGATCTCGGCCCGGAGATCACCAAGGACGCCAAGGAGTTCTCCGCGTTCTCGCCGGAGGTCGCGGCCGACCTGCGCACGAGCCTGGAACTGTTTCTCGACGACGCGGTGTGGCGCGAAGGCGACTTCCGCCGCCTCTTCACCGATGACGAGGTCTACGTGAACGGCCGGCTGGCACCATTCTACGGCGTCAGCCTTCGGCCCGACGAGCCGTTTCGCCGGGTGCGGCTCGACGATGGGAAGCGTGGCGGACTGCTCTCCCATCCCTACATGATGAGCGTGCTGTCCTACTCGAGCGCGACGTCGCCGATCCACCGTGGTGTGTTCCTCGCCCGGAGCATTCTTGGCAACACGCTCAAGCCGCCGCAGGAGGCCATCGCCCCGCTCGCCCCTGAACAGCATCCCGACCTCACGACACGCGAACGGGTGACGCTGCAAACGAAGGCGGTCGCCTGCCAGTCGTGCCATACGATGATCAATCCGCTCGGCTTCGCGCTGGAGGAGTTCGACGCGGTCGGCCGGTATCGCGGAAATGAGATCCGCGGCGGCGATGCCAAGCCCATCGACCCGTCGGGCGGCTACCTGCCACGCGAAGGGCCGGCGGCACGGTTTCGCGGCGCCCGGGAACTGGCCGCCTACGTGGCCGCCAGCCGCGATGCCCAGGAGGCCTTCGTGCAGAGCCTGTTTCATGCCCTCGTGAAGCAGCCGGCCCGGGCCTGGGGCCCCGACACGCTGGAAAAGCTCCGCCAGTCATTCGTGGCCGGCGGCTTCAGCGTGCCCCGCCTGCTCGTCGATATCATGACGGTGGCGGCACTGCCGCCGACGCTCGAGGTGGCCCAGGCCGCCGTTCCGGAGACCACGCCATGACATCCACCTTCCTGCTCTCCCGCCGTGACCTGCTCCGCCGGCTTGGCGTGGGCTCCGCGGTCCTTCCGTTTCTCGGCAACCTGCCGAGTCTGAGGGCGGCGACGGCAACGCCCAAGAAGCGGCTGATCGTCGTGTTCAGCCCCGACGGCGTGGTGAGGAAGAACTTCTGGCCCACGATCCCCGGGCCGTTCCTCACGCCCGGTCCGGTGCAGGTGCCGGCCGACCTGCCGCCGATTCTTCAGCCCCTCGATGCCTTCCGCGATCGCATGCTCACGCTCAAGGGCGTCCACAACAAGGTGTTGGGGGACGGTGACCTCCACATGCGTGGCATGGGCTGCCTGCTCACCGGCATCGAGCTGTTTCCGGGCAACGTGCAGGGTGGTGGCGACACGCCTGCCGGCTGGTCGAGCGGCATCTCGATCGACCAGGAGATCAGGAACCACCTGCAGACGCGGCCGGAGACGGCCACGCGGTTCGGATCGCTCGAGTTCGGCGTGCTCGTGCCCAACAAGGCCGACACCTGGAGCCGCATGGTCTACTCGGGCCCCAATCGCCCCGTGGCGCCGATTGACGATCCCTATCAGATGTTCCACAAGCTCTACGGTCAGATGAAGGACCGCGAGAGCATGCAGAGTGTGCTCGACGACGTCCGCGAGGATCTCGCGACCGTGAGCAAGGCGCTGCCGGCGGAGGACCGTCGGATCCTCGAGGAGCACGCGGCGCTCGTGAGATCGTTCGAACAGGATCTTGCGGCCCATCGCGATACGGCGACCCATGCCGTGCCCGTGCTGGAGGAGGGCGTCGTCGAACAGAACGATCAGATGCCGAAGATCAGCCGGATGCAGATCGAACTGGTCGTCTCCTCACTGGCGGCCGACTTCACCCGCGTGGCCTCGCTGCAATACACGCAGTCGGTCGGCTCGCCACGGTTCAAATGGCTCGGGGTCGACGAGGGGCAGCACGAGCTCTCCCACGAGCCCAACTCCAACGAGGCCGCTCAGGAGAAGCTCACGAAAATCAACGCCTGGTATGCAGGCGAGGTGGCCCATTTGGCGAAACGGCTCGCCGAGACGCCGGAACCGGGCGGCAGCGGCTCCCTGCTCGATCACACGACGATTCTCTGGACCAACGAACTGGGCGAGGGCAACTCCCACTCGCATGCCGACATCCCGTGGGTGCTCGTGGGAAACGGCCTCGGCTTCTCGATGGGTCGCGCAGCCGAGTATGCCGGCGTACCCCACAACCGCTTCCTGCTTGCGCTTGCCCACGCCATGGGCCACACCGAACTCGCCCGCTTCGGCAATCCCGACTACTGCGGCGACGGCCCCCTCACCGGCCTCGTCTAACGCACGCCGTGCGTCCCGGCGACGTCGTCACGAAGGGGCAGAAACTCCTCTCGCTCGAGGCGATGACGATTGAGACGACGGTCTACGCCAAGCGCGACGGCAAGCTCGCCGAGGTGCTCGTCACCCCGAGCGAACTGCTTGCACGCTACGCCGAAGCGTGAAGTATCGGAGACGCCGTCTGGTAGATGCGGATACCCACGCGATCGATATGCTCGCGGAGCGGGCGGTGCGTAATACGATCCAAAGGCTGCACCTGCCGCAAGGCGGGCAAGTACCGGCCGTGAATGGCCCCCACGGCCTCTTCGAAATTGGCCGGGTCATACGTGTGCGGCAGAAGGTTGCGGTGATCGATCATGTCGATCCATGCCTGGCCGTCAACGAGGATCTTGGCGGCGAAGGCATCCTTGATCACCTGCCGTGGAGTAGCCGCCGAGAGCACGATACCGCTCTCCTCGAGATAGTCCTTCAGCGTCTTCCACGCCAGTTCCAGCGTGTACTCGAATCGCTGAACTGTCCCTTCCTTCTCGAGCTGGTTGAGCACGCCAGGCCCCCGGCTGAGAGCATCCTCGAGCAGCGACAGCGCCCGCTCAAAGTTTTGGAGCCGCTGCTGCCAGCGGACGTCCGGATCACGGTTCATGATTCACGCCGCAGCTCGTCGTGTCGGAGAAACCGGCCGCTCTGAGGAATAAAGGATAGCCCGGTCAACGGCCCCTCCGCAACGGTTTCTCGGGCTCGGGCGGCTCCTGAGCGGAAGGATCGGCCCTCTCGGCCTTCCGGGGACGGGTCACTTGAGCGGGCCTCGCGCGTGCCCCATCGCGCTCAGGAAGCCCGGAGCGCGAGCGACGGGTAGACGGGCGGCGGCCTCGTTGGCGGCGCGGAGCCGAACGATACGGCAACCCGTATTCCCCGCGCTCGCGCTTGGGGCTTCCCGCCCGGAGGCAGCGCAGAGGGGCATTCCGTCACCGTCTCGAGGCAGTCCGTATTCCCCGCGCTCGCGCGAGGCTCATGTGGGAGCCGTCTGACGCACACCGTGCTGCCGCATGCCGCCCCCGGTGAAAAGCGGGGATCGCCACAAACGGATGGGGTGGGATTTGAACCCACGAGCCGCTTTCGCGACTGCCGGTTTTCAAGACCGGTGCATTCAACCGCTCTGCCACCCATCCAAACGAGTCCGCCGGACGGACTCGTCCCGGGGCATCGCCTCGGGGCCTCCACAATAACAAATGCCGGCCGGCGGCAGGATCAGGGGGCCTAAACCACGGCGACGGGCATCGAGTTGCCGAAGGTCGTGAAGTCCTTGAACGTCCAGACAACGCGTTTGTCGGGCGTCACTTCGAGGATCTGTGGCTGGTCGGGGCCGGCATGGCAGTTGACGATGAGCGTGTTGCCGTTCGGCAGCCGCTCCGCCGAGTAGGTCTGGTCGCCAAACGCCTCGGGACCGTGGCCCCCTTGTCGCGGTTTGTCGAACAGCGGTACGTCAAACTCCCAGATGACCGCTCCATCGGGGGCGTATTCGCGGACCACGCCGTCTTTCTCGTGAGCCACGAGATAGGTGCCGGCATCGGTCTTCCGCGCGTTGCGGGTGTCGGAGTGCGCGGAGGAAGAGTCGACCGTGAGCTTGATCTCCCGACGCACTACCCCGTCGTGATCGACCTCGATGATCCGCGTCCACCCGTCCTGGTAGAGCAGATGCCCGTCAGGCAGGAGCTGGAGGTCGTGGATCGCACCCACGGGGAGTCGCCATTCGACCTCACCGGTCGCTGCGATCGAAGCCAGCGTCTTTTTTGAGCTGTCGGCTGCCAGCACGCGCCGTGGCGTTCCGGTCTGCTCGGCCTTGGGAGCTGCCTCCGCAAGGGTCCCGGTCGATGCGACCGCCACGAGCAGGAGTGCGGCGACAGAACGGGCATGAATCATGTGATGATCTCCTTGATGGGACGCACGTGCTCGACGCCGACGAGTTTCTGATCGAGGCCGCCGAAAAAGTACGAAAGCCGGTTGGGGTCGAGGCCGAGTTGATGGAGCACGGTCGCGTGCAGGCTCTTGACGTGAAAGCCGGGCTTGTCGCCGTTGCCGTGCCCCGAGCCTGGCGCGATCGCAGCGGAACCGAGCTCGTCGGTTTCACCCACGCTCACGCCCCCCTTGATCCCGCCGCCGGCCATCCACATCGTAAACCCGAACGCGTTGTGATCGCGGCCCGTGCCCTCGGCGTACTCCGCCGTCGGCTGCCGGCCAAACTCGCCCCCCCAGATCACGAGCGTGGAGTCGAGCAGACCGGACCGCTTGAGGTCCGTGAGCAACGCCGCAACCGGCTGGTCCGTATTGCCGGCGTGGAACTCGTGGTTCTTCACGAGATCGCCGTGGGCGTCCCAGTTGTCGTCGTTGTGGGCGCCGCCGGAGTAGAGTTGGATGAACCGCACGCCCCGCTCCACGAGCCGCCGCGCGAGGAGGCAGCGGCGGCCGAAGTCGGCCGTACGAGGGTTGTCGAGGCCGTAGAGCTTCTTTGTTTCCTCCGTCTCGCTCGCCAGATCAACCGCCTCCGGGGCATGCTCCTGCATCTTCCAGGCGAGTTCGTAGGAGGCGATTCGGGCTGCAAGTTCCGTGTTGTCGCCGCGCGTGAGCATGTGGGCGGTGTTCGTCTCACGAAGGGCGTCGAGCATCGCCCGCTGGGCCTCGAGCGGCATGTCGTCGGGCGGGGCGAGGTCGAGAATCGGTGCCCCCTTGCTCCGCAGGAGCGTGCCTTGGAACGTCGCCGGCATGTAGCCGCTCGACCAGTTCTTGGCACCCGAGATCGGCCCGCCCGTGGGATCGAGCATGACGACAAACCCCGGCAGGTTTTCGTTGACACTGCCGAGCCCGTAGTTCACCCAGGAGCCCAGGCAGGGAGCGCCCGATTGGATCTTGCCGGAGTTCATCTGCAGCATGGCCGAGCCATGGATCGGCGAGTCGGCCGTCATCGAATGGAGGAACGCGATGTCGTCGACATGCGTCGCAATATGTGGAAACAGCTCGCTGACCCACTTGCCGGACTGGCCGTATTGCTTGAACTTCCACTTGGGGCCAACGACGCGGCCCTGGCTCTTCTCGCCACCACGTCCCTTCGTCTTCACGTCGATCGTCTTGCCGTCGAGCGGATACAGCGCCGGCTTGTAGTCGAAGGTGTCGACGTGGCTCGGGCCGCCGTACATGAAGAGGAAGATCACGCTCTTCGCCCGGGGCGCGAACATCGGCGGCTTCGCCGCCAGCGGATTGATGAACGGCGTGCCCGTGGCGGCCTGAGTCTGCCGGGCGAAGAATCCCGAGTCGAGCAACCCCGAGAGCGCGAGCCCCGTGAACGAGCCGCCAGCCTCCCAGAAGAACTCGCGGCGAGTGCGATGGCAGAAGTCCCCGTGTGGCCGTGACGGCGAAGGCATGGCTGTTCTCCGGTGCGGTCGGGATCCCCGACGGCTCAATCCAGGTAGATGAACTCGTTGAGGTTGAGGACTTTGAGGCAGTAAAGTTCGATCGCGCGGCTGGGGCCGACACCGTCCTGATCCTCCAGGGCGTTGACGAGTGCGACCCCCCGGGCCACCTCGTCGTCCTGAACGGGCCGAGTAAGCGCGATCTCGAGCGCGCGACGGACGATCGCGGCGGTATCGTCGTCAGCCAAGACGCCCGGCTGCGTGTTCGCCGAGAGCGCCTCACGCCGCACACGCTCGGCGAACGCGCGGGCCTGCTGATGCAGGAAACCACCGTTCATCATGCCGAGCGCCTGCGTGGACTGGGTGGTCACGAACCGCACCGGGCAGCTTGTGTCGGTGTCGGCCACGTCGAAGTCGGCGACGATCGGAGTGATGAGCGACCGCTTCACATGGGCGTAGATGGTGCGGCGGGCCTGCTCCTCCGGGGCCGACTTCCCCCAGCCGGCGCCCGGTCGCGACTGGCCGGCCATCACATCCGGAGGAATCTCGGGAAAGACACCGGGGCCGAACATCTTTGGGTTGAACGCACCGCTGGCCACGTGGATCGAGTCGCGGATCTCCTCGGCGGAAAGCCGCCGCATGTCGAACCGCCAGAAGGCGTCGTTGAGCGGATCCCGTGCGATGGCATCGGGCTGTGCGGTCGATGCCGCCCGATACGCGTCTGACATGAGGATCAACTTGTGGACAGGCTTGAGCCGCCAGTTACGGGCGATGAGCTCGCTCGCCAGCCAGTCGAGCAGCTCGGGATGCGTTGGCGGGTCGCCGGCAAAGCCGAAGTTGTTGGGGCTGCGCACGATTCCGCGGCCGAAGTGATACTGCCAGATTCGATTGGCCATCACCCGCGCGGTCAGCGGGTTGGCGGCCGCGACGAGCCACTTCGCCAGCGCCGTGCGCCGGCCGGTCGTGTTGGCCGTCACCAGCGGCACGATCTCGGGAGTCGGGGCCCGGAGGACCGAGGGAAACGCGGGCTCGACGCGGTTCTCGGGCTTCAGCTCCGCATGCGGATTCCCCCGGTACAAGACGTAGGTCGGCTTCGGCTTGGGGCCAAACTCCGACACGGCCAACGCCATGTCGACGGGAACCGTCTCCTTCTTCAACTGGTCGAGCGTCACGAGCTTGGCCGCGAAGTCCTTTTTCCCCTCGACCCCGAGGATCTTCTCGCCGTCGGCCTTGATGGCATCGGCGAGCTGGTACTCGTGCCGTTTTCCACTCGCAGAGAGCCAGCGTTGCTCGACTCCGGGGCCAGACCACGACAGCGAAAGCCCCTTGCCGTGCAGCCCTTGGAAGTAGTCCAGCCGGATCGGTAGCCGTCCGGCCTTGAGAGCGACGCTTGCCGCCCGCGGACTCCCCTCTCCGTGGATGCCGTCATAGTCAACGATAACCCGGCCATCGACTGTGAGCCGGGCGCCGTCATCCGAATCGAGCACGAACCTGTAGTCGCCGTCAGAGGGGACCTTCAGGAATCCGGTGAACACGTAGCCGAAGGAGTCGGGCCGCAGTGACGGGGCGACCGTGATGTCAAACAGGTTCGAGGCGACGATGCCCTGGTCCTCGGGCCGGAGTTCGTCGAACACGGGGAGAGCTTGCCACGTGTCCCGGTAGAACCGGAACTGGAGGTCGTCGATGTCGCCACCACCCGTCGCCGCCTGCGAGTGCAGCTTCTCCCATTTGGAGCGGAAGCCGCGCTCGATCGCGCTGACCGTCTGCTGGGCCTCGTCACGGCGACGATTGAGCGCAGCCACCTGCTCGTCATGGGCCTGCCGGTCGGCGTCGCTCCTGAAGATCGGCCGTTCGATGTTCGTGCCGACCGTCTGCATCCGCGTGATGTTCTGGAAGAACGCCAGGAGAGCGTAGTAATCCTTTTGCGGAATCGGATCGATCTTGTGGTCGTGGCAACGGGCGCAGTTGACGGTGAGGCCGAGGAACGTCTGGCCGGTCGTCGAAACGATGTCATCGAGCCAGTCGTAGCGTGCCTGCTCCTGGTCGGCCGGCTCGTCGTCCCAGACACCCAGCCGGTAATATCCCGTCGCGACGATCTCATCGGGCCCGGGATTCGGCAACTCGTCGCCAGCGAGTTGCTCGAGCACGAAGCGGTCGTACGGCTTGTCGTCGTTGAACGAGCGGATGCAGTAGTCGCGGTAGCGCCAGGCATGCGGCTTTTTTCCATCGCGCTCGAAGGAGTTGGTTTCAGCGTAACGGACGAGATCGAGCCAGTGCCGCGCCCACTGCTCGCCATAGTGCGGCGAGGCAAGCAGCCGGTCCACCACCCGCTCCCACGCTTGCTGCGAATCGTCTGCCAGAAAGTCGTGGAGTTCCTGCTCTGACGGGGGCAGACCCGTCACGTCGTAGGTCACGCGACGCAAAAGCGCGACCTTCTCGGCCGGCTTCGGTACCGGCAGGCCGCGGCGGGCGAGATCTCGACGGATGAAGGCGTCGATCGGATTGGCGGCGGCGCTCTCTGCGGGCACAGCCGGCCGCTCAAGCGGCCGAAACGCCCAGTGTTCCTTCCACTCGGCCCCCTCGCTGATCCACCGCTCGAGGGCGTCGACCTGCTGTGCCGTGAGTCGGGGCCCCTCGGGGGGCATTTGGAGATCCGGGTCAGTGGACGTGATGCGTTCGAGGATCACGCTCTCGGCGGGCTTCCCCGGCACGATCGCTCGAGCACCGCTGTCGAGCTCCTTGGAGGCCCCAACGGGGTCGTCGAGCCGCAGTCCGCCTTCTTGTGTGTCGGGCCCGTGGCAGGCAACACATCGCCGCGCGATGAGCGGCTGAATGTCTCGGGAGAAATCGACCCGATCTGCTGCCCAGACAACGCCGCCGCCGAGCCCGACCGCGACCGTCAATCCGCTGGAAAACAAGGCCCTGCGAAACATTCTTACGGCTTGCATCGGCTCCTCGCGATCCAGCGTGGACTCCAACGGAACACATTCTAAGCGTGCTTTACAAAGTGTCAACTTCGCGATATTCTGTCGGTCCGCGGCCGGGCCGCGATCTCATGACCAAGCGCACCAATCGCGTCGAATCGACGCTCCTGAGGCGGATCAACGAACGGCGGCTTCTGGAGGTGATCCAGCAGCAGGGGCCGTCTTCGCGCGCGATGCTGGCCCGCACGTCGGGACTCACGGCCCCCACGGTGTCGAAGGCGGTTGACCTTCTGCTCTCCCGCGGCCTGCTCGAAGAGCTCGACCCCGTCGAGCCGGCCCTCGGTCGCCCCGGCCGGCTCGTTCGCATGGCCGCCGAGTCGGCAGCCGTGCTCGGTGTGGTCGTCGATGCCTCGACCTGCTGCATCGTGGCGGCAGGGCTCGACGGAAAGGTGACGGAAGAGCAGACCCGCCGGCTGCCGACTCCCGAGACCTACGCGGCGGTGATCGACGGCATCGAGCATGAGTGCCGTGAACTGCTGGCCGGAATCAGGGGCACCGTGCACGGGATCGGCGTCAGCGTGCCCGGCCTCGTCAACGAACGGCTCCGGGAGATCGTCTTCTCGCCGAATCTCCGCATTCTCGACAAGCGAAATCCGGCTCGCGACCTGGAAGATCGCCTGGGCGTGCCCTGCCTGCTTGCGCAGGAGACCGACGCCCTGTGCCTCTCGGAGCGGATGTATGGCGACGCCCGCGGACTCGAGGACTTCGCGGTGCTCGATGCGACGACGGGGCTGGGCCTGGGCGTGATGAGCGGCGGGCAGTTGCTCGCGGGCCACAGCGGGATGGCGGGCGAGGTAGGGCACATCACCGTCGCCCCCGACGGCCTGCGGTGCGGCTGTGGCAACCGGGGCTGCCTGGAAACCCTTGCGACCGACGCAGCGCTGCTGCGGCTCCTCGCAGAGAGGCTCGGCCACCCGCTCGATATGGCCAAGGCCGCCACGCTCCTCGACGACCGGGCCGCCGATTTCCAGCACGAGATCCGCACGGTTACCGAACACCTCGCCATCGCGATCGCGGCGGTGATCAACATCTTCAATCCCACGTCGCTGTTCGTGCACGGCACGCTTCTGGCTGGTTCGGAGGAGCGATTTGCCCGGGTGCTGGAACGGGTAAAACAGCGGACCCTCACCGCCTCGCTCTCCGATTGCACGATCGTGGCCGCACGGTCGAGCAAGCGTCAGGGGGCGATCGCAAGCATCATGCACCACGTCACGAACACCTGGGCGCCGTCGATCCGCTGATGGCGCTGCCGTTTTCCTTCGTCCCTCGGCCTTCTGGAACTCGATGATGACCGCGCCGTCTCCACGATTACCCTTCTCGCTCGCTGGCCGCGTGGCCGTCGTCACCGGATCGTCCACCGGTCTGGGGAAGGCCACGGCCACCTGCCTCGGCCTGAGCGGTGCGAAGGTGGCGATCAACTACGCCCATTCGAAGACCCGGGCTGACGAGACGCTCGCGGAGCTACGGGCTGCCGGCATCGAGGCCGACGCATTTCCCGCCGACGTCACGAGTGCGGCCGGGATCGACACCATGATCACGGCCGTGGAGCGGTCGCTCGGCCCCGTCGATATCGTCGTGGTCAATGCCACCCCGGCACAGCCGCTGAAACCCATCGAGGAATACGACTGGGATTTCCACCAGCAGATGCTCGACTTCTTCGTGAAGAGTCCCTACCTCCTGGCGCGCCGGCTGCTGCCCGGCATGAAGGCACGTCGCTACGGCCGCATCATCAACATCACCAGCGAGGTCTTTCTTCTCGGCGTAGCCCCGTTCTCCGCCTACGTGGCCGCCAAGGGGGGCCAGACCGGCTGGTCGCGCAGCATGTGTCACGAACTCGCACCGCACGGGATCACCGTCAACATGATCGCCCCCGGCTGGATTCCGGTGGAGCGGCATGAACACGATCCTCAGGCCGACAAGGACGCCTACCTGGCCACCATCCCCATGGGTCGCTGGGGCAGACCCGATGAAGTCGGCTGGGCGGCCGTCTATCTCGCCAGCCAGGAGGCCGGATTCGTCACCGGCCAGACAATCGCGGTCAACGGCGGGCGGACCTGCTGGTAGCGTGTCGCCGCCCCCTCACGCACGCGCTTTGACTCAATTCGCCCGGTTTCCTACAGTTTCCGTTTTCCCGCACACCCCGTAGGAATCCTGTTCATGGGCGGCATCAGCAATCGGATGAAGGAAGTCAAGCGACGTCGGCACCGTCGCCAGAAGCTCGTCAAGTTCCAGGCCAAGCTCAAGAAGGCCACCACCAGCGAGAAGCTCGTCATTGCCGACAAGCTCCGCAAGATGACCGCCGGCTGCGACGGCCTCATCGCCCGCATGGGCCTCGAAGACCGCAAGCGCAGCTGATTCGCCGTCAGGCGACGAGTTCGAAGACAAAGCCGTCTTGAACGAAGTCCACCCTGACGGTGCTCCCCTCGGGAAACTTCCCGGCCAGGAGCTCGCGGGCGAGTTCGTTTTGCAACTGCTGTTGGATCACCCGCTTCAGCGGCCGCGCCCCGTAGACCGGGTCGTAGCCGAGACGGGCGATCTCGTCGACCGCCGCTTCGGTGCAGTCGAGCGTGATCCCGGCCTTCGCGGCTTGGTCGACCAGCCGTTGCACCTGGATCATCACGATCTTGCGGATGTGCTTCTGGTCGAGCGGGTGGAAGACGATCGTCTCGTCGATCCGGTTGAGGAACTCCGGCAGGAACCGTGCCTGCAGCGCCTCCTTCACGGCGTCGCGGACCTCCTGCTCACCGCCTCCCTCCTTGGTGATCTCCTGGATCGCCTGGCTGCCGACGTTGCTGGTCATCACGACGATCGTGTTGGTGAAGTCGACCGTGTGGCCGAGGCTGTCGGTGAGCCGCCCGTCGTCGAGCACCTGGAGCAGCACGTTGAAGACGTCGCGATGGGCCTTCTCCATCTCGTCGAGCAGCACGACGGAGTAGGGACGCCGGCGCACGGCCTCCGTGAGCCGCCCCCCCTCCTCGTAGCCGACGTAGCCCGGCGGCGCACCGATGAGCCGGGCCACGGTGTGTTTTTCCATGAACTCGCTCATGTCGATTCGGATCATGGCGTCGTCATCGTCGAAGAGCACCTCGGCCAGCGCCTTGCAGAGCTCCGTCTTTCCCACGCCCGTGGGTCCGAGGAAGATGAATGACCCGATCGGCCGATTGGGGTCTTGCAGGCCGGCACGGCTGCGGCGAACCGCGTCACTCACCGCCTCGACCGCCTCCTCCTGGCCGACCACCCGCTGGTGGAGCCGCTCCTCGAGCACGAGGAGCTTGGCCCGTTCGCTCTCTACGAGCCGGGTCACCGGGATGCCCGTCCAGGCGCTAACGACTTCTGCGATCTCCTCGGGGCCGACGTCGCGCCGCAGGAGCCGCTTCGCCGGGGCCTTGCCCGCCTCCCTGCCCTGCTCCTTCTCGCTCCCCTCCTGCTCCAGCCGCTGCTGGAGTGCCTTGCGTTTCACGTCGAGCTCGTAGAGCCGCTGATACATCTCTTCGACGACGGGCTGGCCCGCTGCCTGCCGCTCCTTGATCTGCACGCCGGCCTGATCAAAGGCGAGCTGCACCTCGTCGAGCTGTTTTCGCAGTTCCTGGGCGCTGCCCACACCGCTCTTCTCCGCCTCCCACTGCTGCCGTAGGTCGGCGAGCTTCCGCCGCAACTCGGTCGATTCCGCCTCGATCTCCTTGAGCCGTTCCTGGGCGTGCTCCTCCGTCTCTTCCGCGAGCTGCCGGGCGGCGAGTTCGAGCTGCACCAGCCGCCGCTGCACCTCGTCGATCTCACTCGGCACGCTCTGGAGTTCCATCGCGATCCGGCTCGTCGCCTCGTCCATCAGATCGATCGCCTTGTCGGGCAGAAAGCGATCGGCGATGTAGCGATGCGAGAGCTCGGCGGCCGCCACGAGCGCGGAATCCTTGATCTTCACCCCCTTGTGATGCGCCTCGTACCGCGGCTTGAGGCCGCGGAGGATCGCGATCGTGTCTTCCACGCTCGGCTCGCCGACCATCACCGGCTGGAACCGCCGCTCGAGCGCCGCGTCTTTCTCGATGTGCTTGCGGTACTCGTCGAGCGTGGTCGCACCGATGCATCGCAACTCGCCGCGGGCGAGCGCCGGCTTCAGAAGGTTGGCCGCGTCGGAGCCCCCCTCGGCCGCTCCCGCACCGATCACGGTGTGGAGCTCGTCGATGAACAGGATCACGTTGCCGGCGGCGGCCTCGACCTCGCGGAGAATCGCCTTGAGACGGTCTTCGAACTCGCCACGATATTTGGTGCCGGCGATCAGGGCGCCCAGGTCGAGGGAGATCACGCGGCGGCCCTTGAGCGTCTCCGGCACGTCGGCCTGCACGATCCGCAGGGCCAGCCCCTCGGCGATGGCCGTCTTGCCCACGCCCGGCTCGCCGATGAGCACGGGGTTGTTTTTCGTCCGCCGCGAGAGCACCTGGATCACCCGACGGATCTCGGCATCGCGGCCGATCACGGGGTCGAGCTTGCCCTGGCTGGCCCGCGCGGTGAGATCGATCCCATACTTCTCGAGGGCTTGAAACTTCTCCTCCGGATTCTGGTCGGTCACCCGCGACTGACCGCGGACGGCCTGGAGCCCGGCCAGCAGCTCCTTCTCGCCGACGGCCGCGAGTTGCAGGACGTTTTTCGCCTTCGACGGCACCTTGGCGAGCGCCAGCAGCAGATGGTCGGTCGAGACGAACTCGTCCTTCATCTGGTGCGACTCGGTGGTCGCCGCTTCGAAGACCTTGACGAGCTCCTGGTCGGGCTGCGGCTGCGAACCGCCCGACACCTTGGGCAGGTGCGAGAGTTCCGCCTCGACAATCCGCTCGAGGTGTCCGCGGTCGGTGCCGATCTTCTCGAGCAGCGGGCGGACGATCCCTTCCCGCTCGGCGAGGAGCGTGTGGAGCAGGTGGACCGGCGTGACCTGCGGGTTGCCGCGGTTGCCGGCCAGTTCCACGGCGGCCTGCACCGCTTCCTGGGCCTTGATCGTGAACTTGTCGAATCGGAACGCCATGGACCTATCCCCCTGTGCGAGCAGCCGCCCGCGCCTCCCGATGTGTTGCCTCATTCACCAGGGCGTCGCCGGATGCGGCGCCGTCAGCCGAGGGGAACCTTGGCGTCCCCTCCGGCTGACCAAGCGAAATCGGGCCAGGATGGCCGATTTCGCGCTATCCTTTGACCTCGAACTCCGCGTCGATCGTGTCGTCGGGTCCCTTGCCGGCGGCGCCGGCCGTCGCCTCGGGGGCCGCTCCGCCCGGCTGGGCGCTGGCCTCGTACAGCACCTTCGAGAGGGCGTGGGCCGCCTGCTCGAGGGCGTCGTGTGCCGAGGTGATGCCGTCGACGTCTTCGCCCTTGGCCATCTCGCGGGCCTTGGCAATCGCCGCCTCCAGCGGAGCCTTGTCGGAGGCCGACAGCTTGGCGTCGTTCTCCTTCACGAGCTTCTCGGTCTGAAAGCAGAGGGCCTCGGCCCGATTGCGGGCCTCGGCGAGCCGATACTTTCGCTTGTCTTCCTCGGCGTGGCTCTCGGCGTCCTTCCGCATCCGTTCGATCTCCGACTCGTTGAGTCCGCTCGACTGCTCGATCTTGACCGTCTGCTCCTTGTTGGAACCGAGATCCTTCGCGCTCACGTTGAGGATGCCGTTGGCGTCGATGTCGAACTTGACCTCGATCTGCGGGGTGCCTCGCGGCGCAGGCGGGATGCCCTCGAGATTGAACTGGCCGAGCAGCCGGTTGTCGCGGGCCATCGGTCGCTCACCCTGATACACGCTGACCGTGACGGCCGTCTGGCTGTCGGCCGCCGTGCTGAAGACCTGCTTCCGCTCGGTCGGCACGGTGGTGTTGCGCTCCACGAGCTTCGTGAAGATGCCCCCTTCCGTCTCGATGCCCAGCGAGAGCGGCGTGACGTCGAGCAGCAGCACGTCTTGGACGTCGCCGCCGAGCACCCCCCCCTGGATCGCCGCACCGAGCGCGACGACCTCGTCGGGATTGACGCCCTTGTGGGGGTCTTTGCCGAACAGTTTCTTGACGAGCTCCTGCACCTTGGGGATGCGGGTCGACCCGCCGACGAGCACCACCTCGTCGATGTCCTTCGGATCGAGCTTGGCATCTTTGAGCGCCTGGACCACCGGCCCGCGGCACCGTTCCACGAGCGGGTCGCACATCTGCTCGAACTGGGCCCGTGTGATCGTCATCTGCAGATGCTTCGGGCCCGAGGCGTCGGCGGTGATGAAGGGAAGGTTGATATCGGTGCTCTGCGCCGAACTCAGCTCCTTCTTCGCCTTCTCGCAGGCCTCCTGGAGCCGCTGGAGGGCCATCGTGTCTTTCCGCAGGTCGATCCCCTGCTCCTTCTGGAACTGGTCGGCCACGTGGTTGATCAGCGTCTGGTCGAAGTCGTCGCCACCGAGGTGCGTGTCGCCGTTGGTGCTGATCACGCGAAACACACCGTCGGCCACCTCGAGCACCGAGACGTCGAACGTGCCGCCACCGAGGTCGAACACCACGATTTTTTCCTGCGCCTTCTTCTCGAGGCCGTAGGCAAGCGCCGCCGCCGTGGGCTCGTTGATGATCCGCATCACCTCGAGTCCCGCGATCTGGCCGGCGTCCTTCGTCGCCTGCCGCTGGGCGTCGTTGAAGTAGGCGGGAACGGTGATCACCGCCTTGTTGACCTTGTGCCCGAGATAGGCCTCGGCCGACTCCTTGAGCGACCGCAGCACCTTCGCCGACACCTCCGGCGGGGTGAACTCCTTGTCGCCGGCCCGCACCTTGACGTAATCCTCGGGGCCGCCGACCACCTCGTAGGGCACCATCTTTTCCTCGCCGGCCACCTCGTTGTGCCGTCGTCCCATGAACCGCTTGATCGAGTAGATCGTGCGCTTCGGGTTGGTGACGGCCTGCCGACGGGCGATGTCGCCCACGAGCGTCTCGCCCTTGTCATTGAAGGCGACGACGCTCGGCGTGAGCCGGTTGCCTTCCTTGTTGGCGATCACCTTGGGCTCCTTGCCCTCCATGACCGAGACCACGGAGTTGGTGGTGCCGAGATCGATGCCGATGATCTTTTCGCCCTGCTTGGTTGCCATGATGCTGGTTCCCTTTCTGGTGGTCGGTTGGTGGCCGCTGGTCGTGTGGCGGGGGCGGGCCCTGAGCCATTTTTGGCCGTTCGTCCTCGGGAGGCTCAGAAATGCAAAGGCCGTGCCACGACTCGCGGCGCCGGGGTGTTGCTCCGGGACCGTCTCGGAACCCCCACCACAATCCGGATATCGGCCGTATTTACGCCCGTCCGGCTGACGGTACAGTTGTGGAAGTTGACGCCGGGAAGCTCGGCCCCTTCCGGCGGGTCTGCCATTTTGGCCGTTGCTCTGGCGTCAGACTGCGATGGCTCATTCAGGTTCACCGCGGGAAGCAACTGGCGACGGTGCCAAAAAGTCGGGGCTCCCGCAGCTGCGGTCGCAGATCGACAAGATCGACCGACAACTCGTCGGATTGATGAACGACCGCGCCGAGATCGCCCGCCAGATCGGCCACGTCAAGCAATCGAGTGGCCAGCAGACCTACGATCCCTCCCGCGAAGAGACGGTCCTCGAGCGGGCGGCCTCGGCCAACGAAGGCCCGCTCTCCGACGAGAGCGTGAAGGCCGTATTCCGCGAGCTCATCTCCGGCTCGCGTGCCATCGAGCAGCATCTCCGCGTGGCCCATCTTGGTCCCGCCTGGACCTACAGCCATCTGGCGGCGCTGCACCGCTTCGGCAGCGCGGTGGACTTCGTGCCGGTCGCGAGCATCTCCGCCGCCTTCGAAGAAGTGCAGGCCGGTCATTCAAACTACGGCGTGGTGCCGCTGGAAAACTCGACCGACGGCCGGATTGCCGACACGCTCGACAACTTTTCCCGATTGCCCGTCAAGATCTGCGCGGAGGTGCCGCTGCGGATCCACCACACCCTGCTCGCGTCGTGCGACCGCTCCTCGATCAAGGAGGTCTACAGCCGGCCTCAGGCACTCTCGCAGTGTCGCAACTGGCTGGCCCGCCACCTTCCGTCGGCCCGGCTCGTCGAAGTGACGAGCACCAGCGCCGCCGCTGAAATGGCCGCCGGCCGCCCCGACGCTGCTGCCATCGCCAGCCACCAGGCGGGGGTCCACTATGGCCTGACCGTTCTCGCTGAAAACATCGAGGATGTGCCGGGCAACACCACCCGCTTCGCCGTCATCGGGCATGCCGACGCCAGCCGCACCGGAAAAGACAAGACGTCGCTGATGTTCGAGATCGAGCACAGGCCCGGCGGACTGGCCGACGCCCTCGCGATCCCGAAACGACAAAAGCTCAACCTTACCTGGATCGAGTCGTTTCCGATGCCGGGCGAGATGGGCGGCTACATCTTCTTCGTGGAGCTCGAAGGACATCGCAGCGATCTCCGCGTTCGCCGCGCGATCGCAGCGCTCGAGAAGCGGTGCAAGCGGGTCGTGATTCTCGGCTCGTATGCCTCAGCCGCCGCGGTGGGCTGACCTGCGTGCCATTCGGCATCACGACTGCCGCCGCCTCATTCGCCCGTGTCGCGCTCGCCAACGTGACGCGGCCCTATCCGCACAAGTTCGATCATCTGACCGTGGCTGGACCTGAGCCGGAAGTGGGCGATCACGTCGCGCTTCATCCGGTGTTTTTCGGCAGTTATGACTGGCACTCGGCCGTCCACATGCACTGGCTGCTCGCCCGCCTGCTGCGGCTGCATGAGGACGTGCCCGAGGCGGCGGCGATCGCCGCCCTGTTCGATGATCGGCTCGCAGTCGGGCCGCTGGCAGTCGAGCGGGCGTATCTCGGCTCACCTGCAGGAAAAACCTTCGAGCGGCCGTATGGGTGGGCCTGGCTCCTCGAACTCCGCGCGGAGCTTGAGCGGCTCTGTCCGCACGACAAGCGGGCTTATGCTTGGGCTGCCGCCCTTGATCCGCTGGCCGGAGATCTCGCCGAGCGCTGCGCGGCTTTCGTGGGATCCGCACCGTATCCGATTCGCGCCGGTACCCACGGCAACACCGCCTTCGCCGCGATCCTCGCCCTCGACTTCGCGCGGACCTGCGGCCATGCGGCGCTCGAGGCGACGATCCAGGATGCGGCCATACGGTGGCATGCGGCGGACCGCGACGCGGCGGTGGCCTATGAGCCGTCGCTCACCGACTTCCTCTCGCCGATTCTCGCCACGGCGACGCTCATGGGCCTCGTGTTGCCGGAGACGTCATTCACGACCTGGTTCGACCAGTTTCTGCCTCGTGGTCTGGGGTGTCTCGCGGAGCCACCGCGAGTCGTGGATCGGCACGATCCGCAGATCGCCCATCTCGACGGCTTGTGTCTGTCGCGTGCCTGGATGCTGCGCCGGATCGCCAGCGGGCTGCCGGCTGGGTATCCGCGGACCGCGGAACTACTGGCGGCTGCCGACGTGCATCTGGAGGGCGGCCTGCCGCGGACCGTCGGCGGAGATTACGTGGGGGAACACTGGCTCGCCTCGTTCGCGGCGCTCGCACTCGGTGACGTGCCGTAAACTCCCGGCGTCGAGCCGCACCTGGCCGGCGGAAAGGGCATGCGATGAGCGTGGTGTCGGTCGGGGATATCGCGATGGCAATCACGGTCACGCCTGGCTCGGCCGAGGCGACCACGGCCCGTGTGCGGGCAGTCGCTGCCGCGATCGCCGCCGCCGCGATTCCTGGAGTGGTAGACATCGTGGCCTCGCCCGAACGGGTCACCGTGGCCTATGCCCCCCTGCGGATTGCCGGGATCGACGCCTTACGGCAAGCGATCACAACTGCCGTGGCGGCTGCTCGAGAGGCGGCCACGGCCGCGCGGCACCATGAGGTTCCCGTCTGGTATGGCGGCCAGTGGGGGCCCGACTTCGATGAGGTCTGTCGCCTCCATGGGCTCGACCGCAAGGGGCTGATTACCATCCATACCCAGCCCGAGTATCTCGTGCAGGCAGTCGGCTTCATGCCCGGCTTCGCCTATCTCGGCGGACTCGATCCGCGGCTGGCGACGCCGCGACGGTCCACGCCACGGACGACGGTGCCCGTCGGCTCCGTCGGCATCGGCGGCAGCCAGACGGGCGTCTATCCCTTCACGGGCCCGGGCGGGTGGAACATCATCGGCAGGTCGCCAGTGCGGCTCTTCGATCCGCGGCGGCGTGATGCCGCGCTGCTGGCGGTCGGCGACCGCGTGCGATTCGTGGACGCGGGGCCCGATGCGGCCGCAGGATGGAGCGACCAGGAGCCGATCGTGCCCCGGCCTGTTGCCGGGGGCGAGCAGGTGATCAGCGTCATCAAGCCCGGCCTGTACGCGACCATCCAGGACCTCGGCCGGCCCGGCCACCGTTCCGCCGGCGTGCCGCTCTCGGGCGCAGCCGACGGCGATGCGCTGCGGATCGCGAATCTCCTGGTCGGCAATCCCGAGCATGCCGCCGGGATCGAGTTCACGCTCCTCGGACCGGAACTACGGTTCGATCGCGACGCGATCGTGGCGGTGGGCGGCGGCGACTTTCCGGGGCTGCCGTCGTGGCGGCCGGTGCGGATCGCCGCTGGCACGCTGGTGACGCTCGGTCATGCCGTCCGTGGCTGTCGAGGTGTGCTCGCCGTGGCCGGCGGAGTGCGTGTGGAACCGACGCTGGATAGCCGGAGCACGTTTCCGCCGGCGCGATGGGGCGGCCTCGTCGGACTGCCGCTCGTTGCGGGCGACCGCATCCCGGTCGGGTCTGAGTGTCGTGCCGTCGAGCCGGCGGCAGGACGCGATATCCGGATGGCCATCGAACTGGCCACGCCAGGCGAGCCGGGCGTGCTGCGGCTGATCCCCGGCGAGCATGCCGAGGCCTTCGGCGACGCGATCTGGTCGGCCACGCACCGTGTCAGCAGCCGCAGCGATCGCATGGGTATGAGGCTCGAGGGTGCGGCACTTCACTGCACCGCCCGCGCCTCGACTGCCATGGCATCGATCGCGGTCTTTCCGGGTACGGTCCAGGTGCCCCCCGACGGCAATCCGATCGTGCTCCTCGCCGATGCCCAGACGATCGGCGGCTATCCCGTGATCGGCCACGTGATCACCGCCGACCTGCCACGCGCGGCCCAGCTTCGGCCCGGCGACACGGTGCGGTGGCGCAAGAGCTCGCTCGACGAGGCACATGCGGCGCTGCGGGAGCGGGAGGGCAGAATCGCGGCGCTGCGGGAGTCGCTCACGGCCCGTCGCGGCGGTGCGGCGGGGAACGGATCATGAACAACACGGAAAGCCGCACATGACACGAAACGGAGAGCAGCCGACGTACGAGCCCAGCGGCCGATCGATGCGCATCGATCTCAACTGTGATCTGGGTGAAGGGGCTGGTCACGACGCCGAGATCATGCCGCTCGTCACGAGCGCCACCATCGCCTGCGGAGCCCATGCCGGCGATGCCGCATCCATGGCAGCCACCGTGGCGCTCGCCCGCCAGCATGGAGTGGCGATCGGGGCGCATCCCGGTCATGCCGATCGCGGTCACTTCGGCCGCCGCGAGATCGCGATGGGAAGCGCCGAGGCGGCAGCACTCGTCACGGCCCAGATCGCCCGCCTCGCGGAGATCGCGGGCTCGATGCTCCATCACGTCAAACTCCACGGCGGTCTCTATCATCAGGTCTCGCGAGACGCCCTGCTTGCCGATGCCGTCTCCTTGGCCATCGCCGCCCGCTGGCCGCACCTCGTGGTGTATGCCTTCTCCGGAAGCGCTCTGGCGGACCGGGCGCGGGCGGCCGGGCTGGCCGTGGCCCAAGAGGCCTTTATCGACCGGGCCTATGCGGCGGATGGTTCGCTCGTGCCCCGGTCCAGATCAGGCAGCACGATCGACGATCCGGGCGAGGCGGCCGCGCGGGCGGTCGCTCTGGCCACCCGCGGCTGCGTGCGGGCGATCGACGGCAGCGACATCCTGGTCACCGCTGACACGCTCTGCATCCACGGCGACGGCCGCGATCCCGTGGCGACGGCGAGTGCCGTGCGGGCAGCGCTTGCCAGCGCCGGTGTCGTCGTCACCGCGGGCCGATGAAGGACACCAGGCGTTCACTCAGCGTCTTTTTCTTCCTCGACGTCCACGCCCATTTTCGCCAGGGCCTCGATCAGCCGGGGCTCACTGGCTCCGACGAACGCGGCCGCCACCTTGCCCTCACGGTCGATGAGGTAGAGCGTCGGCAGACCGGGCACGTTGTATTTCTGCCGGGCGACGCTCTCGGGCGAATCCTTGGACGCCGGATCGAAGGCGAAGGTGAAGTTGTAGTTCTTGCCCCGGTTGGCGGCGATCCATTCGCCGAACGTGTCACGGTCATCAAACACATTGAGGCTCAACACCTCCACATTTTGATGCTTGACTTGCTGATACACCCTTTCGAGACCGGGCATCGAGGCCACACAGGGGCCGCACCAAGTCGCCCAGAAGTCGAGGATCACCACCTTGCCCTTGAAGTCGGCGAGGCTCAGGGGTTTGCCCTCCGGCGTCTCGACCGTAAAGGCCGGAGCGACGGTGCCCACATCGAGAAGCGGCCGCACCTCCACGGGCTTCTGGAGCGACGTCACATCGCTGCCGGGCGCAGCCGTCGGCGTGATCGTCAGCTCGGCGCCGCTGATCGACGGCCGGGCGATGTACCACTGGCCATCGACCTCGAAGGGGTCGGCGAGATTGAACCGTTCCGGTGAACGAAACTCCTTGTCGCCGTCCTTGCTCATGAGGCCTTTGAACGTCCCGTCGCCGTCGAGGTCGATGCAGAGCTCGACGAACCGCCGGGTCAGGTCGCCCTTCACCGGCACAGTGAACACGGCGTCATTGGTGTTCTCGGCGAGCACGATGGCGTATTCCTTCCCCTCCCGCTCGTCGCCTGCCCCGAGCTTCACCTTCCCTTCGCGGCCCGAGAGCTTGGCGAACGAGAATCCAGTCGCCTCCGGCCGGCGGAAGATGAAAATCCGGTATTCCCCGGTCTCGGTTTCCTCCGACGGCGTGCCCCACGATGCCCGAACGGAGCGGGTGGCAAACTCGACGTTCGCCCCGCTGATCTCCTTGGTGAGATCCCATTCCCCCGTGCCGTCGTCCGAGAGATCGCCGTTATGGTTGCTGTCGACATAGAGCCGGCTCCCAGACTCGAGCACGTCGATCACGACGAGTGTGTCGCATTTCGGGCCATTGCCCACGCGGATAACGCCGTATCGCGGCTTGCCCGCATACGCGGGCTCCTTGACCACGCCCGGCGGTTTGGCATCGATGGCCTTCAGCACCGCGGGCATATAGCCCATCCTGCTGGCCCTCAACCGATCCATGTCGAGGGCCGTCGGGTTGAGCGTGAGCCGCACGGTGACCGGATCGACAGCGCTCGCTGCGGGCTCGACCGGAGCACCGTGGGCCCGGGCGACCGGCGCGGCAGCTAGAACGAGACACAGCGCACGAGAAAGCATGGGGCAGCGGAACATCGAGATTCCTTCGACTGAAAAGTCCACGAGCATTCGCGGGACCGGGGTATGGACGTTACGGGAGGTCGGCCTGTTCTCCCCCTGCCGGCGTCACCGCCGACCAGAAGACGACATTGTCACCCGATGCGGACGCCGACCGCACGCTTGCGTCGAGCATGCAGAAGTTGATCGTGTCGCCATGGCATGCCTGCAGCAGCTTGAGATCGGCTGCGTTGACGGCCGGAGTGGACTGGATCGGTGGCGACACCGCATCGACAAGGGCGTTTGTCGCCTGGCAGTTGTAACTGCTCTTCCATTTCCCGGCTGTCGCGGCCCCGGGCCGATTGGAACGCCCCACGGTCGAGGTGTCGTTCAGGGGATGAGCGAACGTCGGCGCCTTGTCGCTGGTCCTCCTGTTGAACATGGTCACGACCGCCGTACCGGCCGAGCCCGACATCGTCTGCGTATAGCTCTCGGCGATTGCGATCGTCTTCGAGGTTCCATCAGTGACCTTCGAGAACTTGGGCTTCTCGTAGAACAAGACACCATTGCTTAGATAGCTGCTCGTGCCCTTGATGCTCGAGTTGACCAGAGCCTTCGAAGGGTGCTCAGGGCGTCGGGCAGCCGATCCCGCTGGGCATTGGCGTAGTTGTGGATCGTGAGCCCGACCTGCTTGAGGCTGTTCATGCACGAGCTGCGCCGCGCGGCCTCACGGGCCGACTGGACCGCCGGTAGCAGGAGGCCGATGAGCGTGGCGATGATCGCGATCACCACCAGAAGTTCGACCAACGTAAACCCGCGCCGTGGCCCGCCGTGGCCGTGGGCGGCAGAACGCCGCCGCCGCACCAGCCACCAGGCACAGACGAGACCCGTGCATGCCAGGGCAGCCACGCCCGGTTCGGGCACGGCCGCCACCGTCCCCACGCGGATGCCCCAGTATTGATACTGGCCGTTGTTGACGCCCGCCCCGTTGCCTGTATTGCGAAACGCGGCACCCGAGGCCCCTTCGTTGTTCTGCCACGAGCCGCCACGATAGACGGGGAGCATCTGGCCGGGGATGCTTCTGTTTTCTCTCGTCGCCTCCGTCCAGTTGTAGATCAACCCGTCGAGGTCGTAGAGGCCGTAGTAGCTCGTGGCCGTCGTATAATCGCCGACGTTCGTGAGATAGATGAGGTCCTTGTTGAACGCCGCTCCCGTCGTGGCAAACGTGAGAGCAGACGTGCCCCCCGACCCGCCGGTGGTACCGGCGCCGATGTTCGCGCTGTTGGATGTGCCTGGCGGAGCGACTGATGCGGGTGACGTGTTGCTCCGAGTGCCATATTGCCAGTAGCCGCCGGCGCCTCCGGCCAGCGTCGGATCGTAGTAGGCCGCCTTGTACCACTCGTTTTCACTGGGCAGAAAAATCTGGGCGCCGACGGCCCGCGGCGGGGGCGTGGCGAAGGAGTTGCCGGCAAAGACTGCCATGTCATACACGCCGCTCTCGGTGCCGCCCGAGCCCTGGCCGTTGGCCAGCCAGTTCACGAATCGCGCCGCCCGAGCCCAGTTGATCTGCACGACGGGAAAGTTGCCCTGCCCCGACTTGACGCTGTAACGGCTCCCCACGGCGGCGGCGGGATTCTTGTCGATACCGCCGCTGTAGGCTGGATAACTCACGCCGCCGATCACCGCGTCCGACATGTTCGCAAGGTAGAGCGTCGTGCTCGTGCCGCTCGGATCGACCTTGTTGAGAAACTCGACGTATTGCGCATTGGTGACGTCGCGCTTGGCGATCGAATAGTCGTAGGCCACGGAGCCGTAGCCGCTGGTGCCGTCGCCCGGCTGGCTGCCGTTGACCTTCGTCATCGTGAGCGTGTCGGCGGCGTTGTTGGCGTTGCCCACCGTCGCCCAGTCAAAGGTGACCTCGCCGCGCGCCTGTAGCGTGCAAACGTGGCTCCAGGCAGACCGACCCATTGCGCGGACTCCAAAGGTGGGTGAGACGAGTTCTCTGGGTGCAACCGTCAAAGATGCGGGGCTACTCGCCGCCACCCGCCACGTTCGCCCCCGCGCGGTGAACACGCCGTCGCACAATCGCCCATGCACCAAAAGCCAGACCGACGCCTGCCAGTGCCACCGTGCCTGGCTCGGGCACCGCGGAGATCGTCACGAGATCGAGCCGCATGCTGCCGCCGCTGCCGAGGGAGCGGTTGTAGCCATTCGTCAGGTCGGTGGAGTCCGTCCCGGCGTACGAGGAGAGAAGCCCCGTCGTGCCGCTCGCGTACGTGCCGTTGGGGTCCCAGAGCCCCACGATCGCGAACGCGAAGTTGGCGTTGTTCTCGTAGCCCTGGCCGGTCGGGAGCGTGTACGTGATGTTGTCCACGAAGCCGGCTGCCAAAGGGGCCGTGAGGGTGCCCGTTGTCGTCACGCCCTGAGACAGCCAGTTCCCGTTAAGGGTGCGGAAGTCGATGACACCCGTGCTACTCACGTTGGCCGTCGCCGTGCCCGAAATGGCCGCCGTGCCGGACGTGAGCCCGTTGACGAACTGGCTGACCGACGACCCGACGCCACCGCTGGGAGCCGAATACGTGCCGCCGGTACCGGTCTTGCTGACGAGGATCTGCCAGTAGCGACTGGAGCGGAAGCCGACCGTCTGACTCCACGAAAGCTGTACCGCCTGCCCCGCGGTCATCCCCGCCGTGGACGCGATGAACTGCATGCCAACCGAACTGTTAGCCGCAGTCAGAAGCGGTGGATTGACGGTAAAGGAGCGGTTGTAGGTAGTGCCTGTTACAACTGTTCCGGCATCAGTCGCCGCACCGTTGGCCAGAATGGACGACAGTGGCGTAGAGGGGACGCTCTGTCCATACCCGGCGATGGTGCCGGTCGCCACGTTGATGCCCGCCGTCGCGCCTCCATACGAGGGGCCTCCAGTGATACCGCCGTTGGCATTCCACTGGGAAAGGACGGTCTCAGCCGAAGCCGGCGACGCCACGAATGCCGAAAGCACGAGGGCCGCCACCGTCAGCAGACAAGGTCTCATGATGAACACCTGATAAGGGGGGAGATCGCACGAGAATCGTTGACGGACGCCGCCTCGCGCCGACGACGCCCTCTTTGCAAGTCACGTGCCGTTGTGCACGGGAGCTTGGATGGCCCCTTCGGATAGCCACTCCAATAACTTGATTTCCGTATGACCTCCGACTTCCCGCTCGGTATCGGGGATTCATGGCCAGTCGCTAAGGAATCACATTAAATGCGATTCTCTCCCACTCCCTGCGTTTTTCGGGTTCGCAATTCCTGCGACTCTCAGTACATTTCTTTTCCTTGGAAATGATTCGTCCGGCTGATTCGGTCGTTCATCGGCGGGCGACACCGAGCCCCCGGCCCAAAGGAAGGGCGTGCGATGCACAACCCCGAACTCGACACGATGCCCAGGCCGGCAGTTGGGCAGGCGGGCCGCCTTTCGCCGATCGCCACCCTGCCCCGCTGGACGCGGATGACCGGCGGGGCGAATTCGATTCACCGACTCGAGGCGGCGATCCGCCGGGTGGCGGAGTTCGAGTGCACGACGCTCATCACCGGAGAGACGGGCTGCGGCAAGGAAGAAGTGGCGCGGGCGATCCACGCAGCCGGCCCTCGGCGCGACAAGCCGTTCATCTCGGTCAACTGCGCCGGCATCCCGGCGGCGATCGCCGAAAGCCAGCTCTTCGGTCACGAGAAGGGCTCCTTCACCGGCGCCAGCGGGCCCGCCCGCGGTGCAATCCGCTCGGCCGACGGCGGCGTCGTCTTTCTCGACGAAATCGGTGACATGCCGCCCGACCTGCAGCCGAAGCTGCTCGGGTTTCTAGAACGCCGCGAGGTCACGCCGGTGGGCTCCTCGCAGAGTGAGCCGGTTGACGTGATGGTCATCGCCGCCACCAACCGTCACCTCGAGTCAGCCGTCGCGGAGGGAGCCTTTCGCGAAGACCTGCTCTATCGGCTCAACACGGTCCACCTCGTCGTTCCACCGCTTCGCGACCGCTCCGACGACATTCCGCGTTTCGTCGCGCACTTCTCGGCGCATTACGCGGCACGGTACGGCCAACCCCCCTGGGTGCCTGGACCGGCCACGCTCGCCCGCTTCGTGGAGCACGACTGGCCCGGCAACGTCCGGCAGCTCGCGCAGACAATTCAGAAGCTCTATGTGTTCGCCGATACGCGGGAAGCCGTTCTCGACGAGGTGCTCGGCAAGCCCGCCGCACGCGAGCGGCCCCCTGGCGGCACGGCCGACCGCGGCGGCATGCCGGCAGGCCCCGAGGCTGCGGTGAAGACGTTCAATTTGCGAGAGCTCCGCAGACGGACCGTGCGCGAGGCGCTCGAGGCCACCGAGGGGCATTTCGCAAAAGCCGCACGGCTGCTGGGCGTCTGCCCCAACACCATGACGAAGCTCGTGGCCGAGGCCTGTCCGGAACGCGTGGCCGGCCGTACCGCCCGGTCGCCTCGCCCTCGGTGAGGTGCCGCGAGTACCATCGCATCGCGGAGCGGGTCGAAGTGGATCGCGTCTGCCCCGCGCTCGCGCTTGGGGCTTCCTGACGGAGTACCCTTGCATCACGTGCCTCGGGAAGCCCGGAGCGCAAGCGACGGGTATCCGGGTGGCTCTCCGTGAGACCACCGCGCCGCGGGTCGAGGTGGATCGCGTCTTCCCCGCGCTCGCGCTTGGGGCTTCCTGGTGGGAGGCTCGTCTCAGCGTGTTACGCGATGCGCGCCGGGCTCGTTTGCAAACAGCCGTGTCGAGAAGTAGCGTTCGGCGCCATCACAGAGGATCGTCACCACCCGCGAACCGGCGGGCAGGCTGCGGGCGACCCGCAGCGCGGCCACCACGTTGGCCCCGGAGGAGGTGCCTACCAGCAGGCCGTGCTCACGGGCCAAGCGTCTCGTCATGGCCAGCGCATCCACGGATGACACTTTCTCGGCAGCATCGATCGAGACGCCCTCGAGCAGGGGCGGCATGTAGCCGCCGGCCACGCCCTCGATGCTGTGACAACAGGGGGCTTCCCCCTGGAGCATGGCGGCCTCGGCTGGTTCCATCGCAACGATGCGAACACCAGGGCGTGCCTCCCGCAGGCCCCGGGCCACGCCGTTGAGCGTGCCTCCGGTGCCGTAGCCGCTCACGAAGGCGTCGACGGTACCGGCGGTCTGCTCGAGGATCTCCCGGGCCGTGTGGAGCCGGTGGTCCTCGGCGTTGAGCGGGTTGGCGAACTGCCGCGGCAGGAAGACGCGAGGATCGTCCGCGGCCATCCGCTCGGTCATCTCGATGCCCGTCGCGTAGCCCCGGTCGGCCCTGAACAGCACGAGTTCGGCCCCGAAGTGGCCGATCAGGTGCCGGCGTTCCACGCTGGCCGTGTCCGACATCAGGATCCTCACACGGTGTCCGAGCACGGCGCCGACCATCGCCAACGCGATTCCCGAGTTGCCGCTCGTGCATTCGACGATGATCGAATCGTCGTGCAGCAGACCGCGGTCGCGGGCGTCGCAGAGAATGCAGGCGGCCATCCGGTCCTTGATGGAGCCAGTGGGATTGAGAAACTCGGCCTTGCCATGAATCGTAAGCCCTTCCTCGGGGAAGAAGAGCGGCACGAGCGGCGTGTTGCCGATCAGCCCGAGGATGGCGTGGCGATCACCGTCAGTCGTGAATGGCATCGCGAATGCTCCGCACGAGGGAAGCATCGGTTGCGATCCCCAGGACACCGTTGACGATGAACTGGATGCCGATGCACAAGAGAAGAAAACCCATGATCTTCGTGACGGCCTGCAGCGGCGAGAACGCGATGTCGCGGTCGGTCACCGCGGCAGCCTCGGGATCGATGTCGTCCGGCCGGCGCTCCCCGTCAGAGGTCAGCATTCCCGAGCCGACGCCCGCCACCATCAGACCACCGGCGATCCGAAGACCGGGGATCGAGATTCCGAAGAACCGCATGATCAGCGAACCGGTGACGAGAAACGTCATCAGAATCGCGACCATATAAAGGCACGCCGCCAGCAGTTGCCGGTGGCGGTGCCGCTGCGACGAGCCCTCGGTGAGCGCCAGAAAGGCGGGCGCCGACGCGGGCGGATTGGTGACCGGAAGGAGCGCCACCACGGTGGCAAGGGTCAGTTCCAGAAAATGGGATCCAGGCGACACGAATGCCCTTCCTCGACAAGAATGAATCCGGCCCTGCTCGCAGGAGCCCATCGTACTGAAGTCCAAAACTTTGCGTGCCGGGATGGTTCGGGATCCCTGCCCGAGACACGCCACGCTGGAAGGAAGCGGTATCCCATGAACAGCGTCGTCGTCTGGTCGCTGGTGTCGGCGCTCGCCGGATTTCTCTTCGGGTTCGACACCGTCGTCATCTCGGGTGCGGAGCGGACCATCCAGAGTCTCTGGGGCCTGAGTTCGTGGGTCCACGGCGTGGCGATGGCCTCGGCTCTTTATGGGACCGTCATCGGGGCGATGTTCGGCGGCCTACCATCCGACAGGCTCGGAAGAAAGCCGACTCTCGTCTGGGTCGGCGTCTTGTATTTCGTGTCGGCCGTCTGGAGCGGGCTCGCCCACGATGTCTGGGCCCTGACCATCGCGCGGTTTATCGGCGGCCTCGGGGTGGGCATCTCGACCGTCGCGTCGCCGCTCTACATCTCCGAGATCGCTCCGCCGGCGACTCGCGGCCGGCTCACCGGCCTCTTTCAGCTCAACATCGTGCTCGGCATCCTCGCCGCGTTCTTTTCAAACTACCTGCTCGAGGGTGTCGCGAACGACTGGCGGTGGATGCTCGGCGCCGAGGCGTTTCCGGCCCTGGCTTACACGCTCGCCACGCTCGCGATTCCGGAGAGCCCGCGGTGGCTGCTGCTCCGCGGCGGTGACGACAACCGCCGCCGCGCCCTCGGCGTGCTCGCCACGATGGAGCCAGACGCGACGCCGGACGATCTCGAGCGCGAGGCCGACCGCATCGAGTTGGCCACGGCCGCTGCCGGCCCCGCGGCCGGCTCGCTTGCCGGCCTGCGCCGACCGATCCTCCTCGCCTTCCTGATCGCCCTCTTCAACCAACTCTCCGGGATCAACGCCGTGCTCTACTTCGCACCGCGGATCTTCGAGATGGCGGGGCTCGGGGAGAAGGCGGCGCTGCTCCAGTCGATAGGCATCGGCTTCACCAACCTCGTGTTCACCTTTATCGGCCTGTGGCTCATCGACCGTCTCGGCCGGCGGACGCTCCTGGTGATCGGATCGCTTGGCTACGTCTTCTCGCTCGGACTGTGTTCGTGGGCGTTTGCCTCCGGCCATGAACGGATCGTGCCGGCCTGCATCTTCGCGTTCGTCGCGGCGCATGCCATCGGGCAGGGAGCGGTGATCTGGGTGTTCATCGCCGAGATTTTTCCCGATCGGTTCCGGGCCACCGGCCAGGCGATCGGCTGCGCGACCCACTGGCTGATGGCGGCGGCGCTCACGACCGTGTTCCCGACCGTCGTCTCCTCCTTCGCCCCCAGCACGGTGTTTGCCTTCTTCTGCGGGATGATGGTGTTGCAGCTCGTGTGGGTGCTCACCATGGTGCCCGAAACCAAGGGCGTGCCGCTCGAGGAGCTCGCCCGCCGGGCCCTGGGAATCCCCCTCGAGCCACACAAAGAGCTCGGGAATCGCTAGGATGACGCCTCAAGCCCTCGAGTCGATCGATTGACGACGGCATTGGGCCATCACCATGGAGCGTGTCATGTCCCGCAGGAAGATCGTCGCCGGCAACTGGAAGATGAACCTCGATCGGGCGAAGGCGAAGGAGTTGACCGCCGCCGTGGCCGCCCGGATCGCCGAGGCCGGCTCGACCGAACTCGTCCTCTGTCCGCCGGCGGCCTATCTCGAGACGGTCGGCGCCGCGCTCCATGCGGCTGCGTCGGCCGTAGCCCTCGGCGGTCAAAACATGCACGACAAGCCGAGCGGCGCCTTCACGGGCGAAGTGGCCCCGCCGATGCTTCTCGATCTCGGCTGCCGCTACGTGATCCTCGGCCATTCCGAGCGCCGGACCCTCTTTGGCGAGACCGATCCGCGCGTCAACGCGAAGGCCAAGGCAGCCCTGGCCGCCGGCCTGACCCCGATCGTCTGCGTCGGCGAGACGCTGGAGGAACGCGAAGGCGGCCGCACCGAGGAGGTCGTGACGACGCAGGTGAGGGGCTCGCTTGCCGGGCTCCTCCCCGCCGAACTCGAGAAGGTGGTGGTCGCCTACGAGCCGGTGTGGGCGATCGGCACCGGCAAGGTGGCTACGCCGCAGCAGGCCCAAGAGGTGCATGCCCTGATCCGCTCGCTGCTCGGGTCGCTCGCATCGCCGGCCGTGGCCGCCAAGGTGCGGATTCAGTACGGCGGCAGCGTGAAGCCTGACAATGCGGCCGATCTCGCCGCCCAGCCCGACATCGACGGAGCCCTGGTCGGCGGGGCGAGCCTGAAGGCCGACGACTTCCTGGGCATCGCCAAGGCGTTCGGGGGCTGACGCTCCCGCAGCGCACGTCGGGGTAGCCTGTCCGACCGGGTTGGGATACGCTTTGCGACTTCCGACTCGACTGTTTCCGACCCGGAGCCTCGCCCGTCCATGACCTCGCTGATCCGCTTCTCCCTCGGCTTCATGCTCGTTTTCTCCGCGCTCTTTCTGATCGCGCTGGTGCTCATTCAGCGCGGGCGTGGAGGCGGACTGGCGGGGGCATTTGGCGGCATGGGTGGCCAGAGCGCGTTTGGCACGAAGGCCGGCGACGTCTTTACCCGGATCACGGTGGTCGTCGCGGCTTGCTGGATCCTGCTCTGCATCCTCGCGATCAATCTGCTCGGACGCAGTGAATCGCTCTTCAGCCCGACCCTCGGCGGCACCGCCGGGCAGGCTGTGCCCGCTCAGACCACCGTCCCGCCCGCGGCTCAGCCCGCCGGTGACAGCCCCACCGAGGGCGGCTCGGCCGCTTCTGCTACCGACGTGAAGGCGGAGCCCAAGACCGACGCCGGCGTCGAGCCCAAGGCCGAGCCGCCGGCCACGAGTGAGCCGGCGAAGCCCGAGGCCGCGGCGCCGGCGGCCCCGGCTTCTGCCGATGCCGTGGCCCCACCTGCCGCGCCCGCGGCCAAGTGACCCATGGCCCTGAGCATGACGGGCTGCGGTGAGGGCATCGCCAGCGCGGGCGGCAACACCTGCCGCGTCGAACTCCGCGGTGTGAATGGAAAGCAGTTTAAGCTCACTGTCCGCGCCCGCGAGGGGTTGTCGGGGCTCGAAAGCCGGATCGAGGCGGCCGTTCGCCAGCGGATTCGCCGAGGCAGCGTGCAACTCACGCTCGACATGTCCGGTCCAGCGGCCGCGACCGGCCGACGACTCGATCTCAGCCAACTCGCCGCCTACCTCGACGACCTCGAGGCCTTCTGCTCGGCCCGCAACATGCCGCTGCCGCAGTCCGCTGAAGGCCTGCTCGGCCTGCCGGGAACCGTCGTCGATGCCGTGCCCGATCCGGGTCTGACCGAGAACGCCTGGCCGCTGGTGTCGCAGGCACTCGACGCCGCCCTCGATCGGCACGACCAGATGCGGCGGGCGGAGGGGGCCAATCTCGCGGCCGACATGCGGGCCGTGTGCCGCGAGATCGCGTCGCTGGCCGACGGCATCCGCGCGCGGGTGCCCGAGGTGGTCGCCGCCTACCGCGACCGGCTCTTCGAGCGGGTGACAAAACTCCTCGCCGACCGGGGCACGACCGTGGGCGAGGCCGATATCGCCCGTGAAGTGGTGCTGGTCGCAGATCGCACCGACATCGCCGAGGAACTCGTCCGCCTCGCGAGCCATGTCGACCAGTTCGACCGACTCCTCGCCGAAGACTCTCCCGGACGGTCGCTCGACTTTCTCGCCCAGGAACTCGGCCGCGAGGCCAACACCATCGCCTCGAAATCGCTCGACGTGCAGATCGCCCACGCCGTCGTGGAGGTCAAGACCCGGATCGAGCGGCTCCGCGAACAGGCCCAAAACATCGAGTGACCGCGGGTCGGCAAAAGTCGGTCAACGCGACAATTCATGACCCGTGACTTCCGTGCTCGGGAAGCCCGGAGCGCGAGCGACGGGTATCGGGGTGGCCGCCCGCAGCAGTGCCGCGGAGCCGGTCGGCGCGGAGAACGTCTTCCCCGCGCTCGCGCTTGGGGCTTCCCGCAGAGAAACGCTGCGACCGGCCACCCGAGCCTCACCCGCTCGGCGATCCTGGACCTGCCGCAGACTGCGGGAAGCCGGCCGCCGCTTTTCAAGCGACCGCAGGCTGCGGTACAACAGATGGATGGAAGTCCGTCCGGGCAAACTCGTCGTCATTTCCGGCCCGTCTGGCGTGGGCAAGACAACGCTCCTGCGGCGGCTGCTCGCCGATCTGCCGGAGCTGGTGCCGAGCATCTCCGCCACCACGCGGCCCCCCCGGGCCGGCGAACGGGACGCGATCGACTACCACTTCATCCCGCTCGAGGAGTTTGAGCGGCGGCGGGCGGCGGGCGAGTTTCTCGAATGCTGCCAGGTCTACGGGCGGCAGCACTGGTACGGCACCCTGGTGGCCGAGGTCGACCCGCGCATCGCCGCCGGAAAGTGGGTCGTGCTCGAGATCGACGTGGAGGGTACACTCTCGATCCTCGCGCGGTATCCGCAGGCGATCACGATCTTCGTCGAACCATCCCATCCGGACCAGTTGCTCCAGCGGCTCCAAAACCGCGGCACCGAGTCTCCGGAGGCGATGGCCCGGCGTCTGGAAGTGGCCCGCCGCGAACTGCACGAGGCCCATCGGTACAAGCATCGCGTCGTCAACGAGAACGTCGACGAGGCGCTCGTGGCCGTGAAGCGAATCCTCGCGGACGAGGGTTTTGCCCCGGCCACCGACCGCTCATCCGCATCCCGCCCCGCATTCCATTCCCAGATCACACCAGACCAGACCACACCAGAGGAGTCCCGCACATGATCGACGACCTGCGCGAAGAAGAAATCGTCAACAAGGTCGGAGGGCGGTTCAAGCTCTCGACGCTGATCCAGAAGCGGCTCGTCGCCCTCAATGCGGGCGGACGGCCGCTCGTCGACATCGAATCCAACGACAAGATGCAGATCGTCATCGAGGAGATCAAGCAGGACAAGATCTTCCTCGACACGTCGCTCAACCTCCGCATCACCGGCGAGTCGCCCGAAGCCGGCGGTCCGCTCGACTTCGATCCCACCGTCCTGTGAGCCTTGCAGGCCGAGAGATCGTGCTGGGTGTGTCGGGTGGGATCGCGGCCTACAAGGCCGCGGCTCTGGCGAGCCTGCTCGTGCAGCGGGGTGCTGGAGTCACGGCCGTGATGACGCACAACGCCCGCAGGTTCGTGGGAGCCGCCACGTTCGCGGCGCTGACGGGCCGGCCGGTCGCGACGCGAAGTTTCGATGCCGCCGCCCATCCCCTCGGGGCCCACATCGAACTCGCGCAGCGGGCCGACCTCCTGATCGTCGCTCCGGCGTCGGCCGACTTCCTCGCCAAGGCGGCCCATGGCGCCGCAGACGATCTCCTCACCACGCTCGTTCTCTGTGTCGAGTGCCCCGTTCTCGCCGCCCCGGCGATGAATGCCGCGATGTGGGAAAAGCGGGCCGTGCAGCGGAACGTCGCCCAACTTGCCGCAGACGGCATGCAGATCGTGCCCCCTGGCACCGGCTGGCTCTCGTGCCGGCAGCAGGGCACGGGCCGCATGGCGGAGCCCGACGAGATCGCGGCAGCCATCGAGGCCGCGGTCGCCGCCAGGCCCCCTCGGGCCGGCGTCTGACGAGCGCGACCCGCAGAGGACACTCATGGCACGGATCCTGCTCACCGCCGGTCCTACCCGGGCCTACATCGACGACGTCCGGTTTCTGAGCAATGCATCCAGCGGCCGGATGGCGGCGGCCATCGCCGCCGCGGCGCTCGCCGCCGGCAATGAAGTGGTGATCGTCAGCGGCCCTGTTCAGATCACCTATCCGCGCGGGGCTCGGCTGATTCCGGTGGTCACCACGCAGGAGATGCTCGACGCATCGCTCAGGGAGCTGCCGCGGTGCGACGGCGTGATCGCCGCCGCGGCCCCCTGCGACTTCGAGCCGAAGCGGCGGACTCCGGGCAAAATTCCGCGACAGGGCTCCGCTCTGATGCTGGAGCTCGAGCCCACGCAGGACGTGATCGCCACGCTCGCCCGCCGCGCTCGGCCGCGGCAGTGGTTCGTCGCCTTCGCCCTGGAACCGGGAGCCGACCCGCGGCGGGCCTTCGAAAAGATCGAGGCCAAACGCTGCGACCTGATCGTGGTCAACGACGTGACGGCGATCGAGGCCACGAAGACGGCCGTCACCGTCTACGACCGCACCCACGCGTCGGTCGGCTCCAAAGCCGGCACAAAGCGGGCGGTTGCAACCTGGCTCGTGCGTCTGTTCACCACACGTCTCATGGGCTAGCGGCCGGGCCGCCGGCCGCCCTATACAATCCCTGCTCATTCCCGCCCGCGGAGCCCACTCATGCTCAAAGTCGCGATTCTCGGCGCCACCGGCTACACCGCGCTCGAGGCCATCAAGATCCTGCTGCGGCATCCGCAGGCGGAGATCGTGGCGGTGACGAGCCGCCAGGAGGGCAAGACGCCGGTGTCGAGCGTTCACCCGAGCCTCGTGGGCCGTCTCGACCTTCCGCTCGAGGATCTCTCCCCGGAGGAGGTCGGCAGGCGGGCCGACTGTGTCTTTGGCTGTCTGCCGCACTGCGCGAGCGCCGAGATCCTGCCCAAGGTGCTCGCCGCCGGCGCGCGGGTGGTCGACTTCAGCGCCGACTACCGGCTCGACGACGCGGCCACGTATCTCGAGTGGTATGGCCACGAGCATCCCGACGCCGGCCGCCTCGGGCGAACGGTCTACGGCCTCCCCGAACTCTTCCGAGCCGCGCTCGTGAAGCAGGAACTCGTGGCCAACCCCGGTTGCTATTCGACCTCCGCCATCCTGCCCCTGGCACCGCTGATCAAGAGCGGCCTCTTCGAGACCGACGACATCATCATCGATTCCAAGAGCGGCGTCAGCGGAGCGGGCCGCCAGCCCAAAATGATGACGCACTTCCCGGAGTGCAACGAGAGCATGTCGGCCTACAACGTCGGCCGCCACCGGCACACGCCGGAGATCGAGCAGATCATCGGTCGCCACGCCTCGGTGCGGCCCGCCGTGATCTTCACGCCGCAGCTCGCGCCGATGGACCGCGGCATCCTCTCCACGATCTACATCCGGCCGAAGCAGGCGATCGCCGAAGGAGACGTGATGGGGCTGCTCCGTGAGGCCTACGCCGGCGAGCGGTTCGTCCGCGTCGTCGATCACCTCCCCGGCACGAAGGACACCGTCGACACCAACTTCTGCGACATCACCGCCCGCGTCGTTCGCGGCCGCGTGCTCCTCATCAGTTGCCTCGACAACCTCGTGAAGGGAGCCGCCGGCGCGGCCGTCCAAAACTTCAACGTGATGTTCGATCTCCCCGAATCGATGGGTCTCCTCTAATCATGTCCGTCACCGACACGCCCGTCCGGCTCCCGATCCCCCCGCTGCCCCGCGGCTTTCGCATGGGGGCCGTGCATGCGGGCATCAAGCGCAACGCCACCCGGGAAGACGTGACACTCGTCGCCAGCGACCATCCCGCCACGGCGGCCGGTGTGTACACCACGAATCTCGTGTTCGCCGCCCCGGTCGCCCTCGACCGCGGGCGGACGCCCGGTCGCGGGTTTCGCGGCGTCGCGATCAACTCGGGCAACGCCAACGCCTGCACGGGCAGCCGCGGACTCGACGACGCCCGCGAGATGGCGGCCCTGGCGGGCCGGGCGCTCGGCGTGGCCGGCGAGGAGATCCTCGTGCTCTCGACCGGGATCATCGGCGAGTTCATGCCGATGGCGAAACTGGCGGCCGGCATCAACGCAGCGGCGGCCCTGCTCGGCGCCGACGACACGGCGGCGCTGACGGCCGCCCGCGGCATGATGACCACCGACACGCGGCCCAAGATGGCCGGCGGCACGTTCACGGCCGACGGCACGACCTCGACCGTGTTCGGTATGGCCAAGGGAGCCGCCATGATCGGCCCGAAGCTCGCGACGATGCTCGGTGTCGTGATCACCGACGCCTCGATCAACCCCGAAGACGCCCAGCGGCTTCTCTCGGAGGCCGTCGAGGAGACGTTCAACTGCGTGAGCGTCGACGGTCACATGAGCACCAACGACACGGTGCTGTTTCTCGCCAACGGCGCCGCCGGCGGCGGGACGCTCCACGGACCGGGCCTCGAGGCCTGCGGCCGCGTGCTCCGCGACGTGTGCGAATCACTCGCCCGGGAGATGGCCGACGACGGCGAAGGGGCCACGCACGTGATGCGGATCGAGGTGACGGGCGCGGCGAGCCGGGATGACGCCCGGCAGATCGCCCGGACGATCGCCGACAGCCCCCTGGTCAAGACGGCAGTCCATGGAGCCGACCCCAACTGGGGCCGGATCGTCTCGGCGGCTGGCTATTCGGGAGTGGTGTTCGACCCGTCCCGGGCCACGCTGCGGCTCAATGGCACGCTCCTCTTCGAGCAGGGCGGCCCATTGCCCTTCGACGCGGAGGTCGTCTCGGCGTCGATCAAGGACAACCGGGAAACGCTGATCGAGTTTTCAATCGGGGACGGTCCCGGCAGGATCCGGTTTCACTCCAGCGACCTCACGGCCGAGTACGTCCACCTCAACGCCGACTACCACACCTGATACGCTGCCCGGACGGTTGCCGCCGGTGATTCGGCCCCGAAAAAGACCGGCCGCCTGCGGCAGGATGATTTTTCCGGGTTTTCCCGCCAGCGTTGCGTAGAATCTCGTGCCTTGACGCGGACCGTCCAAAAAGGTTTGCTCTGGTCGTTCCCGAAGCCCTCCGAGCCTAGCCGATGCCCCTGCCCTCAGCCCCGTTCATGCCTCTGTTCGACGCCATCCCGCCCGCTGCCGGATCCATGCCACGCATGTTCGGCATGCCCGCCCTACCCTCCATGCCCGGCTGGCACAGTTGGCCCGCGGCCGCATGGCCCGCCCCAGAGACCGCGGTTGTCCTGGCAGCGGCCGATCCGGAGGATGGCGAGGAAGAGGAGATCGGCGACGAGGAGGATCTGGCGGTCGCTCAGCCGGCGACCGACGAGGAATCGACCTTCGACGACTTCGACGACGAGTTTGATGACGACTTTGAAGAAGACGAGGACGATCCCGACTGGGACCATCCGGGCGAGGGCGATACCGACACGCCTCCTCCCGGCAAGGCCCCTGGCAGGAAGAAGTAACTGATCGCGGCGGGCATCGAGAGACATACCGATGGCTGGCATCGACAAGCCGCAATCAACCCCCGATGACCCCAATGCCGGAGCGGGCAAGCCCCGCGGCCGCAAGGCCCGCGGCCAGTCGTCGCCCGCATCATCTCCCGCGTGGTTCGGCACGCTCGGCCAGCTCGATTTTGACATCGATTTTTTCGAACGGGTGCTCGCCCGGAAGCCTGACTCGATCGAAGTCTTGCGGATCCTCGCCGAGTTGGTGAGCAAGAAGGGGCTCATGGGGCGTGCGGTGGAACTCGACCGGAAACTCGTGGAACTGCTCCCCGAAGACTTTCTCGCCCGCTACAACCTCGCCTGCTCGTTCGCGCGGGCCGGGCGGTCGGACGATGCGATCGACGCACTCTCGCGGGCGATTCTGCTCGGGTACGACGACCTCGATCACATGGAATCGGACCCGGATCTGGAGTCGATCCGCAAGCACCCGGATTTTCTCGCCCTGCTGGGCGACTGACCCCGGCGGGCGCACTGCTTTCGCGGGCCCTGCTAGAATCCGCGGCCACCGCGGCAGACGTCCGCGGATCATGCCTTCACGCGGAGCACGCATGCTCGACCAATACGAGAAGATCACCGCAGCCGCCTCTTTCATTCAGAGCAGATGGAACCTCACGCCGAAAGTCGGCGTGATTCTCGGCAGCGGTCTGGGCAACGCCACTGCCGCGATGAGCGACAGGGTCGTCATTCCCTACGACGAGCTCCCGCACTTCGCCCGCTCGACCGCCCACGGGCATTCCGGGCAGCTCGTGTGCGGCCTGCTGGAAGGGGTGCCGGTCATGGTCATGGAGGGTCGGCAGCACGCCTACGAGGGCTACCCGCTCGCGCAGATCACCTTCCCGATCCGGGTGCTCAAGCGGCTCGGCGCCGAACTGCTGATCGTCACCAACGCCTGCGGCGGCCTCAATCCGCAATACCGCACCGGTGACCTGATGGTCATCGAAGATCACATCAACCTCATCGGCGACAACCCGCTCATCGGCATCAACGACGAGCGGCTGGGCCCGCGGTTTCCCGACATGTCGGCCCCCTACACGGCCCGCCTCATCGACGACGCGCTCGCCGTCGCCCGCAAGGAAAACTTCGTGGCCCACCGCGGCGTCTATGTGGCCGTCACCGGCCCCAACCTGGAGACGCGGGCGGAATACCGGTTTCTGCGGACGATCGGCGCCGACGTGGTGGGAATGTCGACCGTGCCGGAAGTGATCGTGGCCGTGCACTCGGGCCTCGCGGTGCTCGGGATCTCGGTGATCACCGACATGTGCCTGCCCGACGCGCTGGAGGTGGCGACGGTCGAACATATCCTGGCCACTGCCCGCTCCGCAGAACCGAAACTGCGGGCGATCATCGTGGCCGCGGTGCGTGCCGCCGGCCAGGGTTAGAGCGCATCCGACTTTGGCGGATCGGCTGACGGGGGCCGTATGGTGGGTCGGGGGAAGCCCGGAGCGCAAGCGACGGGAAGACGGGTGGACGCCCGTGGCGCTCGCGTGGAGCGTGTTGGGGTGGACGGCGTATTCCCCCGCGCTCGCGCTTGGGGCTTCCCGAAGGTCGATCCGTGGCGCTCCGCAAGTCGTGGTACCGCGGGAGAACGATGCCGTAGAATCAAACACCGGACGGGTTTGCCACGCCCCGTCGGCAGGTCCCGAGCACGTCGCCATGCTGTCCACCGCCGGCCTGCCGGAAACCGTCACGCTCTGCGGAGCAGCGCTGTCGATCGGCGCGATCCACACGCTTCTCGGCCCCGATCACTACGTTCCCTTCGCGGCCATGTCGCGGGCTGGCAACTGGTCACTGCCGAAGACGCTCGGCATCACGCTGGCCTGCGGACTGGGGCACGTCGCGGGCTCCGTCATCATCGGCCTGGCCGGATTGGCCCTGGGGGTCGCCGTCATGGAGCTGGAGGGCCTGGAGGGCTTCCGCGGCGATCTCGCGGCCTGGCTGCTGATCGGATTCGGCCTCGCGTATCTCGTGTGGGGGCTCGTGCAGGCGTCGCGGAACGTGCCGCACGCCCACGTCCACCTGCATGCCGACGGCACGGTACACACGCACGAGCACACCCACGATGTGGGCCACCTGCACGTTCACGGCCGCACAGCGACCGTCACCAGCAAAGCATCCTCGACACCATGGATCCTGTTCCTCCTCTTCGCCTTCGGACCGTGCGAGCCGTTGATCCCGCTGCTGATGTATCCGGCGGCGAAGGCGAGCCCTTGGGCGGTGGCGGCCGTCGTGGTCGCTTTCACCGTCGCCACGGTGGCCACGATGATGCTCGCCGTCATGGCCCTCCGCTCCGGAGTCGCGCTCGTTCCCGCGCGACACGTCCAACGGTATGCCCATGCCCTCGCCGGACTGGCGGTGCTCACCTGCGGCATTCTGGTGATGGTGGGACTGTAACGATCGTCACCCGGTGTGTTTCGCCCTTGACGCGACCGCGACACCTTTCCCACACTCCCCGCATTCGAGCTGCGAGCTGCAGGCCGACTCCCGAAGAGGTGTGACGAGCGTGAATGACCTGCTTGTTGCCGACACAACGCGCTTTCCACACGACACCATCGACGGTGAGACCGTCATCATCGATGCCACCTGCGGGCATCTCTTCCTGTTGACGGGCCTGGGCCCGTGGCTCTGGCACCGCATGATCGCCGGCCACTCGATCGACGGCCTGTCGGCCGAGGTGGCGGCTCGGTTCGGCGCCGAGGCGGAGGACGCGACCCGTCGATTTCTCGGCGAGCTCGTCGCCAATGGCATGCTGCAGCCGCAATCGTCAGCCGAACCAGCGGCCGGGGAACCTGCGGCCCTGCCTGACGCGTTCGTCCCGCCCGCCGTGGAGAGGTATGACGAGATCGCCGACATCATCGCCATGGATCCGATCCACGACGTCGATCCGACGAAAGGCTGGCCGCATCGGCAGGGGAATGTTCCCGCAGCCGACGGCTGAACGATCACGACGTGCAGCCCAAGACCGATTTCACTGTCGCGGTGGCGGGCAGACGGCTGGCGATCAGCGGTGACGCCGGTGCCGCGGCGATCCGTCCGGCCCTGGCTCGCGTCGAGACACCCGCACCTGGACCTGCCGACGCGACGCTCGTCGTCCGGAGCTCGGCGGATCCAGCGGCAGATCCTCCGTTCAACGCGTTTGCGACGGGAGCGAACCGCGGACCTGACGGTTCGTTCGCGCTGGTGAGCCGAAGCCCCTCGCTCGTCGAGGGCTGGTATCCGGGCGACCGGCCGCGGCTCGAACTCCTGGCGTCTCCGGCGGCGCTCGCCGCCGGAGACCTGCTCGCGCAGCCCGCGCATGTCGCTATCGGAAGCTGGATCGCGGCAGGCGGGCAGTTTCTCATGCACGCCGCCGGCGTGGCGCTCGGCGACCGCGGCGTGCTGCTCGTCGGTGCAGGTGGCCGCGGCAAGACGACCACCTCGTTGGCCTGCAGCCTCGCGGGATTCTCGTTTCTCGGCGACGACCTCTGCGTCGTCGCTCCCGACGCCTCGGCCGCCGGTCGGCACACGATTCACGGCCTCTATGCCACAGCCAAGCTCAACGCTGACAGCCGCGCTCGGCTGGACGTCGGAGACTGGCCCGTGCTGGGCACGACTCCCAAGGGCAAGACCGTGGTGGCCGCAGCGTCGGCCGTCTCCTTCGAGCGGTCGGCTCGGCTGGTGGCGATCGTCGCCGTGCGTCCCGAGGAGTCCGCCCCCTACGTTCCGCAGCCTGTCTCTCCGACCGCCGCATGGAAACTCCTCGCGCACGCGTCCACACCCGTGTTGGGCTGTGCCGGCACGTCGCAGTCATGGCTGACGGGGCTTTCCCGACTGGCTCGTGATGTGCCGATGCTCAGCCTGGAGGTCGGCTGGGATTTCGAACGGGTCGTCGATGCGATGCGCGGAATCTGCCAGGGCAACGTCGCTCCACGGCGCGCGCCGCCGGCACGACCGCGTCCTGCCGGGGTCGGTACCGGTGCAGCCGGCAGCCGGCCGACGGGCGTGCAGACGCCCGTCATGCTCGCGGTGTTCAACCGGCCCGAGAAACTGCGTCGGTTGCTCGCCATTCTCGAGCAGTCCCGACCGGCCACGCTGCTCGTGGTGGCCGACGGGCCACGGCGGGATCACCCAGACGATGCCGAACGCTGCCGGGAAGTGCGGCGTTTGCTCGAGCGGGTGCCGTGGCGGTGCGAGATCCTGCGGAACGAGTCCGAAACCAACCTCGGCTGCACCGATCGGGTCACGTCGGGCATCGACTGGGCATTCGAGCACGTCGAGCAGGCGATCGTGCTGGAGGACGACCTCGTCGTCCATCCGGGATTCCTCGGCTGGTGCGGGGAGATGCTCGATCGCTACCGCCACGAGCCGTCGATCCATTGCGTCTCCGGCCGCAACGACCTGGGCCGCTGGCGCGACCCCGACACTGACCATCTGCTCGTCCACCGCGGGAGCAACCTGGGCTGCGGCACCTGGCGACGGGCGTGGCAGGCGGCACGGGCTCTTCCGTTGCCGGGCCCTGATGACGCCATTCCCAGACTCCGCGCCGCCGGCCTCGTCGATCCGTACGTAGCCGATCATTTCGAGTGGCTGCGGGGGCTGTCGTCGCGTGGTATCGAGCACGGCTGGGACACCCGCTGGGAGTTGCAGCGTGCGCTGCTCGGAGGATTGTCGGTCGTGTCGTCGGTCAATCTGGTGGCCCACGGCGGCTTTGATGCGGAGGCCACCCATCCCTGGTTTGCCGACAGCCTGCGGGGGGTGCAGCCCGTGGCGGCGCCGCCGAGACCCACGTACCGGATGGAGACCACGATCGATCACCGGCTCGACCGCTGGTCGCTGTTCATCGCCCTGATGGACACCTGCCGCAATCCACGGATGATGCGCAAACTCGCCCGCAGTCCGGCCTTGGTCACCGACGGCAGGGTGCGGCACCACCTCGCCCCCTTCTTCCCATCGAGCGACGCTGCGGCTGCGCTGCATCAGCTCCGCGACATCGGCTCTCGTTCACGGCGGCTCGACGCCTTCATCGAGGCGTTGGAGCCGGTCGCTCCGAGCCCGGCCGGAGACGATGCTCCATGACGCTGCCACTCCGCACGCCCGTCGCCGTGGTCCTCTTCAACCGCCCCGACAGGATCCGCGAACTGCTGACAGTCCTGCGGCAGGTCAGGCCGCCGCACGTGTTGGTCGTGGCCGACGGCCCGCGCAGCGGCCATCCTGGCGACGAGGAGGCCTGCCGGCTCGCTCGGGGCGTGCTTGACGCCATCGACTGGCCCTGTCGCGTCGAGCGGGACGAAGCGGCGATCAATCTCGGCTGCGACCGCCGGATGACGTCCGGTCTCGACTGGGTGTTCAGCCGGGTCGATCGGGCGATCATCCTGGAAGACGACGTGCTGCCGGCGCCCGGTTTCTTTCCGTGGGCCGAGCGAATGCTCGATCGTCACGAACATGACGAGACGATCGCCATGGTCTCGGGTCACAACCCGCTCGGTGTCTGGGGCGATCCCACGCAGGACATGCTCCGCGTGCAACGAGCGAGTGTCTGGGGGTGGGCCACCTGGGCGAACGCGTGGCGGCGAACGGCCGCGACCGACCTCGACGGTGACCCTTCGACCGCCCGCGACGAGATCGGTCGCACGGTTTCCGAAGCCCTGCTCGCCAACCACCTCTCGTGCTACCTCGAAGCCTGGCGTCAGGATCGGCTCTCCGCCTGGGATCTCATCTGGTCGGTGCAGATGGGCCTCCGTGGCGAGTCCGCCATCGTGTCGCCGGTGAACCTCGTCCAGAACCGCGGCATGGGGGCCGACTCGACCCGCACGGCGTTCGAGGATGACTTCACGGCAGCGGTGCCAGTTGGCAATGCCCGTGCGGAGCCGGCTGGTCTGGCGACGACCGAACGAGAGAATGCAGATCCCGCCTTCGACCGGGCCTGGGTGCTCGTCGAACTCTTGGCCCGGTGCGCCAACCCACAGATGGCCGTGCGGCTGGCCCGACGGCATGCCCGCGGCACCCCGTTGCCGCTCGATGGCCGCCTGCGGCATCATCTCCTCCCCTTTCAGCTGCCCGCGGAGTCACTCGCGCTCCTCGAACACCTCGCGGCGGCCGGTCTGCCAGCCGCCCGTCTCGACGGCTTCGTCGCCGCGCTTCGCGACGCCCTGCCTGCAGCGGTGGCCTCATGACCGCGCCGGAACTCTGCGTGATCGTCGCCGTCAGAAACGCCGCCACCACGCTCGCCGCCGCGCTCGAGAGCGTGCTCGCGCAGGAACTCCCACCGGGACGCGGTCCGCTGGACGTGCTCGTCATCGACGGCGGCTCAACCGACGGCAGCGTTGACCTGGCCCGACGGCCGGGCGTGAGGGTCGTTCACCAGACAGGCCGCGGCCTGGCCGCCGCCCGCAACGAGGCGATCCGCTCCACGACCGCGCCGCTGATCGCCTTCTGCGATGCCGACGATCGCTGGACCGTCGGCTCGCTCGCCACCCGACTCGAAGCGCTCGCGGCCCATCCGGCCGTACAGGCCGTGATCGGTCAGCTGGTTCTCGAGTCGCTCGACGGAGTGGCCCCGACTCCCGCACAGCAAGACCTGATCGGCCGCCCTCGGCCGGGGTTCACTCCCGGGGCCCTGCTCGCGAGACGGGGCGTGTTCACCGCGGTGGGGCCGTTCGACGAGACGCTCCGGATCGGGAGCGACAGCGAATGGTTCGTCCGGCTGCATGCGTCAGCGGCCCCTCTGCTCGTCATCGATGCCGTCGTGCTTCGCAAGGGAGCGCGTGATACGAGCCTGTCGACCGACGTGGCCGCCTACCGGCGGGAGCTGCTCACCGTCGCGCGGCGGTTCCTCACTGGTCGTCGGGGAGGCACGCCGGAATGAGAATCCTCCACATCATGCCCCGCTTCATCGGGGGCGGACCCGAGCGGCACCTGCTCGCGCTCGCTGCGGCATGGCGGCAGTCGGGGCACGTCACCGAGCACCGGCTCCTCGTGCTGGAGCCTCCGCTCTCGGCGGCGCTCGTCGTGCGGGCCCGGAAACTCGGCATCCAGGTGCTGCCGCGCCGCTCCCGGGCCGACATCGCCGCCGCGATCGAGGCCGCCGATGTCGTCGAGATCTGCTTCTGGAATCATCCCCTGCTGAGCGACCTGCTCCGCGAGGATCTGCCTGCGATGCGGCTGATCGTGAATGCGGCAGTCTCGGGCCTGAAACCACCCCAGGTTCTGACGGCCCCGCTCGGGCTGTTCGCCGACGCGATGACGATCCTCGTCGCCGCCAGCGAGCAGACTCCCGCCGTTCGGGCGGCGCGGGCCGCCGGCAGGACCGTGGCGACGATCCCGATGCTGGCCGACATGACACGGCTCGACGGACTGGTGCCGCGACCACACCGAGGGATTCGCGTCGGCTACCTCGGCCTCGTCGAGCCGACGAAGATGCATCCGCGGTTCGCCGAACTCTCCGCCGCCGTCGCCGTGCCGCAACTGCGTTTCGATATCTTCGGCGACGGGACCTGGGCGGCCGAGCTGATGCGTCGGTTCGAGGCACTCGGCGCGGGAAGCCGCGTCCGCTTCCATGGTCACACCGAAGACCTCCGGGAGGCGTTCGCCGAGCTCGACATCTTCGGCTACCCCCTCGCGGCCGAAACCTATGCTTCCAGCGAGAAGACGCTGCAGGAGGCGATGTGGGCCGGCATCCCGCCCGTGGTGCTCGCGGGCAACGGGGCTTCGGAACTTGTCGCGCACGAGCGGACGGGGCTCGTCTGCGATTCCGAGACCGACTACCCGCGGGCGATCGAAAGACTCGCCACCGACGCGGCGCTGCGTCAGCGACTCGCCACGGCCGCGCGGGCGCATGCCCGGGCCCACTTCGATCCCGCGCAGAATGCCCTCCGCTCGAGGGCTCTTTTCGAAGCCTTGGCCGGGCAGCCTCGACGATGCCGCGAGCCGCTCCCGGGCCGGGGGCTTTCGGCCGCGGGCCGATTCGTCACCACTCTCGGCGACCAGGCGGAATGCTTCGAGGCGAGCATGGCAGGTACACCCTTCCATTCACCGGCATCGGTCCGCGATGCCGACGCCACGATCGCCTCGGCGAGTGCAGTGCTCGCCCGGGGCGAAGGGGGCGTGATCCACCACCGCAACGCATTTCCCGACGATCCGCTGCTGAGGTTCTGGTCAGGACTCATCGCCCGCCATGCGGGCGATGACGAAACGGCGCGGGCCGACTTCGACGTCGCGGTCGCGGCGGGGCTGCCCGCATGGCGAATCACTGGAGAGCCGATCCCATGAGCGTCCTTCTGCACCTCGACCGGCTCTATCAGTTCACCACCCCGGAACGGCTCGCCCTCGAAGCGCTGCTCCTCGCCGACAAGCCGGCGGCGCTGGCCTTCCGGCAGTGGCTGGAATGCGTCGACATCGACGGCATCGCCTCCGCCTCGAGTCGGCTGGTGCCCGCGCTCTTCGCCCGGCACGCCCAGGGCGATCCGCTGCTGCCGCATTATGCCTGCATGAAGGGCGTCTATCGGTTCATCCACGTCCGCAACAGCCTCGTCATCGCCGCGGCGCGGACGGCCGTGGCTGGTCTCCAGGCAGCCGGCATCGAGGTGCTCGTCTTCAAGGGGCTGTCGCTCGCCCTTCGCTATTACGGCCGCTCGGCCCTGCGGCCGATGATGGACGTCGACATCCTCGTTTCGCCCGGGGATTTTCCGCGAGCCAACGCGATCCTGCAGGACCAGGGCTGGCGTCATCGGTATCCGGAGGCACAGCGGGCGCTCAACGACCACTCCTTCGACTACGTCAACGCGACCGGCCAGGCGATCGACCTGCACTCGCGGCCGCTGATCGAGGTTCCGCAGGGGGCATTCGACGAGGGTCTCTTCGCCCGGGCCCGCCCGATCGACTGGCAGGGCATGACGGTCCTGACCCCCTGCGTTGAGGACGAGGTGCTGATCGGATGCGTCAACGCGGTCCGGGAACTGGGCGCCGTGCGGCTGGAATGGGTCTGCGACCTCGCCCGCGTGCTCGTGGCGACACCGACGTTCGACTGGGGACAGCTCTGGGATCGGGCTCTGGTCTGCGGCGTCGCCACACAGGTATTTCATGCGCTCCAGATCGCCGGCGACGTCCGCGGTCTGGAGCCGGTGCACGACCAGCTCGCCGCATTGATCGCCGGTTCGCCCGCGTTTGAGCGGGACACGCTGCGGGAGGCGGTCGACGAGGGCCGCACATTCGGGATTCCCGAGGCGATGCGCGAGACGGTCAACCGGCTCATCGCCCCCGCACACCAGACGGCCGGAGACATGGCCGCCCGCCGGGACTGGTGGTCCGAGGCAGCCGACGCCCCGGGGTCGCTCGGCACCTTTCGCGTGCTCGAGACGGAGCGCCGCGGCATCAAGGCCATCCACCTCCGCTGGCGACACCTGCCACTCGTGCCGAGCCTGTTTCACGTCGTCGATGCGGCCCGTTGGGCGGAGACCTGCCTCGAGCGCCCCACGCAGGGCGAGGGGATTCTCGACATGCAGCCCGGGCTGATCGAACACGTCGAAGGCTGGCTCCCGGCGGAGGCCTATCGGGCGACGATCGACATCGAGTCCGTGCTGCCGGGCAGGCTCCGCGCCGGTGAGCGGCTCTCCATTTCCACGCGGGTGACCAACACCTCGTCGCATCCCTGGCCCTGCCTCTGGATTCGTCCCGCCCTGCTCGGACTCTCGTGGCATGTGCACCTGCCCGACGGATCCGTCGTGGAGTGGGACATGACGCGGACGTATTTCGCGTTCCCTTTGCGCCGCGAGAAGAACGTGACCTTCCTCGCACCGGGGGCGACGATCTCCTGCGAGCTCGCGTTTACCGCGCCGACGGAGCCCGGCGACTATGCGATCCGGTTCGAAGTCGTGCACGAAACGGTGGCCTGGTTCGCCACGCTCACGCGGCCTGAGCCGGAGTGGCAGCTGACAATCCGCACCTGACCGGCGGCGATCAACGGGCGGCCGCCGTCAGCCGGTCGAGCACTTCGGGGATGGCCGCTCCAATGGGCGAGTCCCGAAGGTAGTCGTCCGCCAGTTGCCGCTGACCGCGGGCCCGCAGCGTGGCGTAGACGTGCAACTCGAAGTGCAGCCGGAGCGCCTCCTCGGCTCGCGTGTCTCCAAGGGCATGAAAGATGCGCAGCAGCGCCTCGGCCGTCGAGAGGTGCCCCGCGGTGTGCTGATCCCGCAGCCAAAACCGGCTGGCCACCCCCGCCGGCAGTCGCACACACCTGCCGATCCGTTCGACCACCCGAAGCATGCCGTTCGCCTGCCGCCAGTTGCCGTCCAGCAACAGCACCTGCGGCGGCAGGGTCGCCCCGCACGCCGGCAGTTCCTCGCCGCGGGGATGAAGAATCCAGACGTCATGGCCGGGGAGCGGAATGGCTTCCGGCTGAAAGACGCCGGCGTGAAACCGGTCTTCGCGCTGATACACGTGGCATCTCGCGCCCGCCACCGCGCGGGTCAGGAGTCCGCCGGTGCTGGAGGGCCTCCACTGCTCGCTGCGATGGATCAGGACGTCGATTCGCACGGCGGTCTCGACGGGCGGAAGCGCGCCGCAGACGCACCAGCGGGGCGGCAGACGGCAGCCGTCGCAGCGGGGCGTACCGGCAAGGACGACGCTGCGTGCCATGGCCGCTCCTCTTCCTCATCCCCGGCACGTGGCCCACGGAGCTGAGCCCCGGGGCCCGTCAGGAACGCTTCCGGTTTCGAGGCCCGAACTTTCTCGGCTTCCCATGCTCTCCCCCACCGCCACGGTTCTGAAACCGGGCCGGAGGATGGCGGTGCTTCCGCGGCTCGTCGCGTGAAGGCTGCGGCGCGTCGTCCGCAGCGGACCTCACGGCCGCGGGAGGCGAGAAGTGGTGCAGGATCGCGGCAGCGACCTCGGTGGGCGTGTAGCCCTGCTCCAAGAGCCGCTCCACGAGCGACACCTGTCGCGGAAACTCTCCCGTCTCGAGCGTGGTGCGGAGCTTGTCGAACAGGGCGTCGGACCGCCTGCTCTCGACCGCCTCCGCGGAGGGCACCTGCTCCCGACGGATCTTGGCCTTCGTGAACCGCTCGATCGACTGCAGCTTGTAGATTCCCGCTCCCGACACGAGTGTCACCGCCCGGCCCTTCCGGCCTGCCCGGCCCGTGCGGCCGATCCGGTGGACGTAGTCCTCGGCATCGTAGGGCAGATCGTAGTTGACCACGAGTTCGAGGTCGTTGACGTCGATGCCCCGGGCGGCGACGTCGGTCGCCACGAGAAATGCAAACGCCGCCTTCTTGAAGCTGTTCATCACCCGTGTCCGCTGGGCCTGCGCCATGCCGCCGTGGAGGCGTTCGGCGGCGCAGCCCCGGGCCACGAGCGAGTCGGCGAGCTCCTCGACCATCTGCTGCGTGTTGCAGAAAATCACGCCGCTCTTCACGTCGTAGAAATCGATCAGCCGGGCCAGGGCGTCGAACTTGGCGTGATGCCGCACCTCGTAATAGATCTGGTCGACCAAGGGCGCGCCGGAGACGACCCGCTGCTCGATCTTCACCACCTTGGCGTCGCGGGAATGCCCGCGGACAAGCGACTGGATGGGCGGGGAAATGGTCGCCGAGAAGAACACCGTCTGCCGCTCTGCCGGGGCCGCGGCGAGGATCTTTTCGATATCCTCCCGGAATCCCATGTCGAGCATCCGGTCGGCCTCGTCGAGCACCACCATCTTCACGCCTGACAGGTCGAGCGTGTTGCGGGCGAGGTGGTCCGCCAGTCGTCCCGGCGTGCCCACCACGATGTGGGCGCCCCGCTTCAACTCGACGAACTGCCGTTCGTACGGTGCTCCGCCGTAGATCGGCACCGACCGCACCCCTTTCTTGCAGACCGCGAGTTTGTGCACCTCGTCGGCGACCTGGGTGGCCAGCTCGCGAGTGGGCGCGAGGATCAGCACTTGCGTGACGGCCTTCGTCGGGTCGATCCGCTCGATCGCCGGAATGCAGAAGGCGGCGGTCTTGCCAGACCCCGTCTCCGACTGCCCGATCACGTCATGCCCCTTCATGATCAGCGGGATCGCCGCCGACTGGATCGGCGACGTCTCCTCGAAACCGAGACGAGCGACGGCTTCGATGACCTCGGGAGAGAGTCCCAGGGAAGCAAAGGGCACGTGACCGGGGCGGGCTGGCGAGGGGGCGGAACTGGGCATGCGTCAAACTGCTCTCGGGAGGGGATCGATCGAACCGCAGGGCATCCGCATCCGGTCCACCGGATCGACTGCAGTGCCGCGGCAAAAAAGAGGGCCGGAGGGCGCCTTCACGACGCGCTCCGGCCCTGACAACGTGTTCCGTTTCCGGGCGATCCGGCTTAGTAGCGGCGTCCGCCGCCGCCGCCGTAACCACCGCGACCGCCACCGCCGCCGCCACCGCTCTCACGGGGCTTGGCCTCGTTGACGGTGAGGGGACGACCGTCGAACTCCTTCTCGTGCATGCCGCTGATCGCGCGCTGCGCGGCGTCATCGGCCTGCATCTCGACGAATCCGAAGCCCTTGCTGCGGCCCGTCTCACGATCCTGGATGACCTGAGCGCTGACAACGGTGCCGAACTCGAGGAACATTTGCTCGAGCGCCTCGCTCGTCACGCTATAAGCGAGGTTACCGACGTACAGTTTCTTACCCATGAACAAAACACTCCTACCGATGACCCAAATGTGCTTTCGGGGTCATATCGAAAGGGCCAGAGATTGGCAGCCCGCCAGAGGGTAAAGGCGAGGATAAAGAAGCAGCAGACGCGGCCATTCGGCCACCGCGGAACCTCTAGCGTCGTCCAGCACCAACCCCTGCACTGTAGATCGGAATCCCGGGAAAAGCAACGCCGTTCCCGTCGCTACAGGGTGGGGTACAGGCCCTCCAGCTGCTTCAGGTAGGTGAGAATGTGGTCCCGGGCCGCCCGTAACTCCTCTTTTGCGTGGGCATCCAGCGGACGCAGCCCAGGCTGCTCCCGCACCGCTCCAGCAGCCTCCCGCAGCGCCGGCCACAGAAATCGCTGCTCGCAATCGGTCTGGACCGCCCGCTTTCTGCCGATGCCACACTCATGGGCGTCGTGGTCGAGATCGCTTTTGAGCGACGCCAGCCGGCGTTGGGCGGCGACCGCGGCAGGAGCACCGGTCGCAGCGCGGCCGTCGTCGCCTGTCGTGATCTCCTCGATGCGGTCCCGATAGCGACGTAATCGCAGGATCACACTCCGGGCCTCGCTGCGCTCGTTGCTGCTCATCCGATCCGCTCCAGTTCGAGTAGGGGAAATGGCGGCGGTCCAAAACCACGCCGATCCTCCGTGCACCGGCCCCAAGCGAGGGGGGGCGGGAGGTTTCCAGATCCCAGCGTAGCAGAGAGGAGCGGTCAGGCGATGCCTTCCGCCTTCATGGCCTGCCAATCGGCGTCGGACGCCTTGGCCATGGTGCCAAACAGAAAGTCGCCGGCGAGCAGGGCGACGTTGAAGTTTTTGTCGGGATAGCGGTGATGAAGGTAGTGGTGGCGGGCCAGAGACTTGTAAATCGGCCACTTGGCGAAGAATCGGCCCTCGGGTTTGTGCATCTCCATGTGGATCAGGTTCCACATCAGATGATGGAGGCAGACAACGACTGGAAACATGAGTGCACCCGTCGTCGAGAACAGCGCCAGCACCAGACTCACCGGCAGCGACTCCACGAGGCCTTCCCAAATGTTGAGCCGGATTCCGCGGTCCTCGCCATGTGGCACCGGATCATCATGGAACGACTTACGATACTGCCGATGATGCTCGACGGCGTGGCTGTCGAAGATTTTCTTCCGGGCAGTCACACTTCGAAGAAAAAATAACTTCGGCCGCCGGTGCATCAGCCGGGCGTGTACCTGATGTTCGATGAGCGACATCACCACGGCGAGCCCCACGAACCACGCGGCAATCTGGAGATACAACGGCATCGTCCCACCTCATTGATCGGCCACACGACCTCGGAATCACGCCGATTTCCACGGACGGCTCTCCGTGCTCGCTCTGGCCTTCCCAGGCCAAGTGGGGGGACGATAGCCCGGACTGCTACCGGGCGATAGACCGATTTTTCAGAGGTCACGCCGTGCCACGAAGGCGGACCTGCCGCAAAGCCCGAGATGCGGAATCGGGCTCGCACTGCGGTTGCTGAAATTCGAATGCTCTCGGTACGATCTCGATCGAACGCTTCCATACCCCTATTTGATCGAAAGGCCAGCCGACCATGGGCAAGGGCAACAACGCACAGAAGAACGACAAAAAGAACAAGAAGCCCAAGCAGGACAAGACCAAGGCACCGGTCAAGAAGTAGCCGACGGCTCAGGACGGCTGCGATCTCAGGTGCGTTCCTGCTTGGTAAGCGGAAAGCGGCTCTCTCGCTGCCGCCGATGTCTCCACGCCAGTGCTGCCGTGAGGCCGGCGACCGAGAGGGCGACGGCCGAGGGCTCGGGCACCGAGAAGACCGTGATCACGTCCTGTCGAAACAGGCCGGTGTAGCCGTTCGCGTCGAGATCGGCGAACGTCAGCGTCGGTCTACGCAGCACGCTGAGCCAGGTGGTAGCGAACACCTGCAGGTCGACGAGGTTGACCATGTTCGCGTCGCTGGCATTGGCGGCGTAGGTCGTCGCCAGGGGATCCATGCTCGCGAAGTCGCCGGTGGCCCATGTCTTGCCCCCGGTGCCTGATGCCGTGGTGGAGTAGTTGTCGCGGATAATGTTGAGGTCGAGGAGGTCGACCGCGAGGTCCATGTTCGCATCGCCGTTGCGAAGGCCGGGCAGGAACGTCTGCAGGATCTTGACGTCCTTCCAGTCGACGACGTTGTTGCCGTTGAGGTCGTACTTGTAGCTGCCGGGGCCCACGGCAGGTCCGCCGCGAACACCGACGGCGGCCCTCAGCAGCGTCAGATCGTTCATGTCGACATCGTCGTCGCGATCGAAGTCGCCGACTTTGAAATCGTAGGCTCCGGCGATCAGGCTCGCAGTTCCAGACTCGACATACATAATCTGCGTCACATCAAACCCATTGGGATGCTCCACGGTCCGTGGCTGCATCCGGGTGGTGTTCGAGTTGGGGCTCCCGAGGCCGAGGGTCGTGCCCCGCTCCGTGCGGCTCACGACCTTGGCGAGCCGTCCCTCTGAATCCACCTTGAAGATGCCGCGACGATCCGGAGAAGTGCTCGAGGTGTTGTTGAAATAGAGTTCGCCCCCTGGGCCGGCGGCCATCGAGGTGATGTCGATCCCGGACGGCACGGTTTCCATGAAATCGGCGATCGCTGCTGCGGCGACATGGATGCTCCGGCCCGAGGCCGTGCCGCTGGAGGTGAACTTGTCGATGCCCCCCGTGTTGCCCGTGGCCGGGCTGCCCTGAAAGAAGATCGTGTCGGTTCCCCCAGACGAGAGGACGGCGACCTCCGTATTGATCTGGGAGTCGGCGAACAGGCGGCTCACCGTGCCCGTCGCGATGTTGGCCCGATAGAGACCGCCGTAGCCGACACTCGTGTCGATGATGTAGACGGACTGCCCGTCGCCCGCATAGGCGAACTGCCGACCGAAGTTGGCATTGCTGCCGGTCGTCACGGGGTTTGCCAGGCCGCTGGCAAAGGCGAGCTGGGCCTGGGTGACCAGCGACGTAAACGGTCCCGTGCCGCTGGCCACGTTGTAGCTGTAGAGGCGTTGCGTCAGGTCGTTGCGCGTGCTGCCTGAAACCTTCACAACTCCGCCTCCGTCGGAGATGACCGCAAGCGTGAAGGGGGCATGGCCGCCGACGGCGACGGGATTGAGGAGGAGTCCGTGTGGGGTCGGATTTCCACCGGTCGCATTGCGATCGTTGTTCCGAAGAAACAACGTCCATTCGCTTTGCGCCACGAGCTGGGTGACGGTCTGCGTGCCGCTGAGGTTCTCGATGCGTCGGAGTTCTGCTCCGGAGCCAAACCCTGCGGCGTAGATCGTGCCGCCATTGGGCCCCGTTGGGTCGTAGGCGAACGTGCTCAGCGTTGCCGTGCCAGACGCGTTCGCCTTGGTGACGAGCGTGGTGATCACGTCCTGAGCGGACGCCGAGGCGGAGGCGAGCGCGACCGTGACAGCGAGCGCGAACGCTCGCGAGGCCGTCCCTCGACGGTGATGTTGCAGCATGGTCAGAACGCGGTGTCGGCGGTCCATCGCGTGGAGGGTCAGTTACCGGTGTTGAAATACTCGGTGTGGCCGTCGAGGTAGAGCGCGTTGTAGCCCGTCGCACCCGTGCCGAAACCGCGATGGGGCTGCGTACGTTGGCCGCTCGGAATCGTGTATCCCGGGAAGGGACCGCGGAAACCCGTCAACCCCGGATTGAAGCTGTAGTTGTCCCACACGAAGAGCGTCGTCGACTGGTTGGCGGGGTTCTTCTTGTCGAGCGCCGTCGCGATGCTGAAGGCGTAGGTGTTGCGATAGGCTCGCTTGGCATCGTCGTGGCTGGGGCAGACCCAGATCCTGCTGGCGGGCGACAGCAGCCCAAGACTGACGTAGAGCGCCTCGAGCCCATACTCCTCGGGATACGCCCGCGGATCATTGACCGTTCGCATGCCGGGCGCCATGCGGTAGGAGAAGTTGCCCGTCTTGGAGGCATTCGGAAACCAGCCGTTGCGGCTGTCGCGATAGAGGTGGGTCACCAGCCCGATTTCGCGGAGGCTTGCGGAGCACTGCAGCAAGCGGGCTCGTTCGCGAAGGAACTGGATGGCCGGGACCAGGATCGCGACGAGAACACCGACCACGGCGACCGCGGTCAGCAGTTCCACAATGGAAAAGGCGGCCCGCCGACGATCTGCCGGGCGGGGCTCGCTCCGTTCGCCACCGCGGACATCCGTGAGCGCCATCGGGGAACCGTCCCAGGGCCGCGAAACCAGCAGGAAACATTTTGGACCAGTATAGGGAGGAGTCCCCACGAGCAAAGAGGTCTTCCGTTCTTGAGCCGTTCGGGATCTTCACGGGTTTCGGGTGGCCGACGCCCTCTGCGCCCACCAGGCGGCTGTCGCGTAACCTTGCCGGCCAAGGCGGTGTCATACTGCCGAACTCCCAATCTGGGCCCACCGTGGCCCCCTGCCCTTTCCGGAGACTCGCCCATGCGTCGCACTGGCCTTGCCCGACTGACAGCCGTTCTCGCCATCGCCTGCCCGACGGCCGCCCCGCTCGTGGCCGCTCCGCTCGACCTGATGGCGGTTTCGGCCGACGCGAAGTGGGTGATGCACGTCGACATGGACGCGGCCCGTGACTCGACGGTGCTGGAACGAACCTTGGCCAAGGCGATGAAGATGCATCCGGGCGCCGGTGGCATGATCGACATGGCCGCCAAGATGTCGGGCATGGATCCACGAAAGGACCTGCGGGATGCCACGGCCTACGGGTCCGACACGGACAAGAAAAACGGCGTGCTCGTGGTTCGCGGCAACGCCAACCGGGAGTTTCTCACCCGCATGGTGGAGAAAGCCCCCGACCACAGGACCATGACCCATGAAGGCCACACGCTGCATGGCTGGACCCACAAGCGGGGCCGGCATGGCGGCACCGTCGTGGCCGCCTTCTTCAAGGACGACGTGCTGGTCTTCTCGCGGACCGAAGAGGCCACGAAGGCCGCGCTCGACGTCCTCGATGGGCGGAAAGCCTCGGTGCCGGCTGACAGCCCGCTCGCCGGCCGCGTGCGGCCGGGCTCGATCGTCGTGGCGCGGGCATCCGCGGTGGATCCCGACACGAAGTGCCCCGTGCTGCGGAAGGGCGAGGCCTTCCGTGTGGCTCTCGGCGAACACGACCGCAAGTCGTTCTACCGGGCACGTCTGGAGATGAACTCGGCCGAGGCCGCCGCGGAGGTCCGCGACGTCGTCAAGGGCTTGGCATCACTGGCGTCTCTCCGCTGGGGTTCCGACGACTCGATCATGAGTCTCGTGAAGGCCGTACGGATGGACGTCGAGGGCGAAACCTGCAGCATTTCCTGGGAGGTTCCGGCGGACGACACGTGGACCGTGGTGGAGAAGGCGATGACGCACTGGGAATCGCGGCAGAATCGCTGGAACAACTCCTGCAAGTCTTGCGGCAAAACCGGCTGCAAGGGCTGCGGCGACGGCACGTGCGACAAGGGCTGCCCCATGAAGAAGAACAGCGGCGACTCGGCCGACAAGCCACTCGGCGACGACGAGTTTTGACCCCCGCAGGCCGCTCGGAGGAGTGAGCGAACGATGGCTGACCGCACGGCAGACGACACCGAACTTGTCGCGCGGGCGATCGCGGGCTGTGAGGCGAGCCTCGCAGCCCTGATCGCCCGGCATCAGTCGTCGATCGTTCACTACGCCGCCCAGCTTCTGGCCCGCGGCGGCCGCCGCACCGACGCCGAGGACGTGGCCCAGGAGACCTTCATTCGCGCCTGCCGAGGTCTCGGTGGTTACGAGTCGTCGGGCCCCTTCGGTGCCTGGTTGTTCGCCATCGCCCGCCGGACGTGCCTGAACCATCTGCGCACGGAGCGTCGCCTGGCCCGTCGGGCGGCGCAGGTGGCAGGTCGGACGCGCGCCAGCGATCGCCCTGACGACGGCGTGATCGAAACGGAGCGACGGCAGCGGCTCTGGGAAGTGGCTCGGGCGGCCTTGCCGGAACATCAGTTCACCGCTCTCTGGCTCCGATATGTGGAGGAGATGCCGCTGGCAGACATCGCCGCTGTGCTCCAGCGGTCGCCAGGGGCCGTGAAACTACTGCTCGTCCGCGGCCGGCGCCGGCTGGAGCCGCTGCTTGCCGACTTCGTGCCGTACGTTCCAGCCGGCAACGTTCAAATCATCGTGAAGGGTGCCATGTGAATCACGGGGACCGCATGAACGACCACGAATGGGCCCTGGCGTTGAAGCAAGAGGCCTACCGGGAGCGGCCTGAGTTCTCGCCGGCGCTGCACGCCAGGATCCTGGCGTCCGTCACGGATGGCACCGCCCCGATGGTCCCCATTCAACCGCGGCGGCGGTTCACGGCGTGGATGCCCGCAGCCATCGCCGCGGCCGCGGTGCTGGTCGGCTTCGGGGTCTCTTCCACCGTGCAGTGGCCGGCGGATGTGGCGACAAACAGTGTGCAGCCCGATGAGCAGGAGCTGATGATCGAGCGGATCCCGACGCTCAGTGAGATCGGCGAGTCGCTACTCGCCGAAACGTCGTCGCTGGCGGCCGACGCCGCAGGACTCCCTCGCTGGAACGACCTCGTCGAGGCCGGGGGGTGGTCGGTCCCGGCGCCCCAGTCGCCCTGACTTCGATCGGATCGTCGCCGGTCAGGTCGGCGCTGCCGGAGCGTGCCCGCGGGGCCCGAACGCCAGCACCGTGGCTGCGCCGACCGCCACAATCAGCATACCCGCGAGAAAGAACGGGCTCAGGCTCGACGCCGGTGTCTCGTGGAGAGCCAGCGTCGTGAGCGTATTGATGACCGGTGCGCAACCAAACACCACCGGCATGACCGTGAATGGCTTGCCGCCGAGCGTGAACGCAAGGATCGTGCCGAGGGCCCCGAGCGCGCCGAGCGCTCCTGCGCCGAGGCTCCAGAAGATTCCGGTGGAGTTCCACTGGCCGGTGTCACCGAGCGGCACGAGCAGGGCGAGCGGGACGAGTACGGCGATCAGGAAATACGACACCCCGATGCAGATCAGCGGCCGCAGCCGGCTCCCTTGCATGCCCGCCTGGCCACGGTGGAGCACCGGGCCATACGAACCCCACGACACCATTGCCAGGGCGATCGACAACAGGACCGCGACGAGCCGCTCAGCCTTCTGCTCCACGCTCCGCTGCGGCGGGTCGGCCGGAGTCGCCACCTCCGACAACGCGGTCGCCGCCACCGGCGCCGGTGCTGTCTGCGGCTTGAACACGAGCACCGTCACCGCACCGGTAATCACGAGGAGGAGACCTGCGAGGAACGGCGGCTTGAGCTGGCCGAAGCCCCGGTTCATCACGGCCGTCAGGAGCGTGTTGATCACGGGCGCTCCGCCAAAGACCAGCGGCATGACGTAGATCGGCCGGCCGCCGAAGTGGAGCGCGAGGATCACGCCGAGGGCGCCCAAGGCGCCGGCCGCACCGGCGAGCAGACTCCAGATCAACCCCTTCATCGTCCAAGCTCCCTTCTCCCCCTTGAGGAGCAGAAGGAGCGGCACGACGACCGCGATCACGAAGTAGGCGATGCCGACGCAGACGAAGGGCCGCAGCGGCGAGTGCATGTCCTCGCGGCCAAAATGAAGCACCGGGCCGTACATGCCCCAGCACAGGGCGGTGAGCCCGATGGCGGCCAGCATCCCGAACAACTGCAGCATCACCCGTCTCCTCTATCGCGATCGTGTGGCAGCCATCATACCCCAACAGTCGCGAAGGGGTGTCCGCAGCTCATTCCGTAGCCCACCTGCCGCCTCATGGCATGGGTTCGCCTCGCACCCGTGAGAGGTCACTTCTTGGCGGAGTCGTCACCCTCGTGCAGACGCTGCATGAGGCGGTCGTGTTCGGCATTGGCAACGCGCAGGGAGTCATTGACCTTCTGCGCCAACTGCATCGCCGTTGCCGGGGCGATCGACTCGCTGGCGTGTTCCTCGTGGAGAGCCGCATGGCCGCGTCTCGCGACACCCAGATTCTTGTCGACGTCCGCCAGTATGGCGAGGGCGTCGGCATCGCCGAGGGTCTTCGCGTGGGCCCGCATCTTGTTGACATGCCGCTGGATCCGTTCGATGTCGTCGGCGATCGCATCACTTGCCTCGCGGGCGATGCCGGCATCCACCGCACCAGAGGCGGCGATCTGTGCTTCGCGGTCGGCCGCCGGGGCCACGGCCGCGGCATCGTTCCCGGTCGGCATGGCGATACCGTGGGTGTCGCTGAGGTAACGCTGGTAGGTGTCGACGTGGGCGCGGGCGCTCGAGAAGCCACCGTGGGCGCTGCGACTGTAGAAGTTGTAGTCCCCGCGGGCCTTCGCTCCGGCGTCGGGGGCGGCGGAGACGACCGCTCCGAGAACCAGAGCGAGGATGGCGGCCGAGACGACTGGAATGCCGAAGAATCGCATGAACATCTCCTCCACACAGGGGGTTTCGGCCGGTGGCTCCCGAGGCCGTCCGCCCGCCATCGATTGGATCGCCGCGCGGGCGATTTTCTTCGCCGCACCCGGCAGCCATTATACCCGTGCGGACCGTCACATCGTGGCTAGCCGCGACGGCGACACGCCAGATCCCTCAACAGCCCGTCGGGCAGCGCGCTTCGGCAACGAGAAGAACAGTGTTGGCCTGTGGAGCCCGTGCCTTGCGGGTTAGGATGATGGCTTTTCCGGTTCGGACGACGCCACGCCCGGCCGCCCGCCCTGCCCCGCAACAACTCCCATGTTCGACCCCGTCCGCGGCCAGCCCGACTTTCCCGCTCTCGAAGCCTCGATTGCCGCCTGGTGGCGGGATCACGGCACGTATGAACAGTCGCTCGACCGCCGCCGCGGGGCGCCACGGTTCGTCTTCTTCGAGGGTCCGCCGACCGCCAATGGCATGCCGCACCCCGGCCACTGCCTGACGCGGACGATCAAGGATCTCTATCCGCGTTACCGGACCATGCGGGGACAGTATTGCGAGCGGAAGGCCGGCTGGGACACGCATGGTCTCCCCGTCGAGGTCGAAGTCTGCAAGGAGCTCGGCATCCATTCGAAGGCCGAGATCGAGGCCTACGGCGTCGAGCCCTTCATCCACAAGTGCCAGGAGAGCGTCTGGCGCTACATGAAGGAGTGGGAGACGCTCACCGAGCGGATCGGCTTCTGGATCGACCTCTCCACGGCGTACGTCACCTACCATCAATCGTATGTCGAGAGCGTCTGGTGGGCGCTCGCCGAACTCTTCGACAAGGGGCTCCTCTACCAGGGCCACAAGATCGTCTGGTGGTGGGCGCAGGGCGGCACCGCGCTCTCGAGCGGCGAGGTGGGCCAGGGCTACAAGGAAGTCGCCGACCCGAGCGTCTACGTGGCCTTTCCCCTACTCGATGCCGCCGGCGTGCCGACCACCCGCAATCTCGTCGCCTGGACGACCACGCCCTGGACGCTGCCCTCCAACCAGTTCGCCGCCGTGAAGGCCGATCTCGGGTATGTCGTGCTTCGTGAAAGCGGCGTTGCCGAAGCCCCGGAATACATCGTGGTCGAGCCACTCGCCGCCGTCCTCGGCGAAAAACTGAAGAAGGAGTTCGACGTCGTCGAGCGGCTGCCCGGCTCAGCGCTCGTCGGCCGCTCCTACCTGCCCCCGTTCGATACATTCCGCGCGGCCGGCCCCTCCGCCACCGCGCCGCTCGCCGCGGGCGGCACCGAGGCGGTCGCCTGGCGGGTGGTCGCCGCCGACTTCGTGACCACCGATTCGGGCACCGGCATCGTCCACATCGCGCCCGGCTGCGGCGCGGAGGACTTCGGCCTGGGCAAGACCCAGAAGCTGCCCATCGTGGCGCCACTGGATGAGTCGGGTCACTACCTCGCCACGTTCGGGGAGCTGGCCGGCCTGGACGCGATGAACGTCGCGCCGCGCATCGTGGAGCATCTGGAGGCGACGGGGTTCTTCTACCACCTGGAGCCGTACAAGCACCGCTATCCG
>JAIOPD010000029.1 GCA_021414115.1 Planctomycetia bacterium | reverse complement strand
TGCCCGCGAGGCCCGTCTTCGCCATGGGCACAAACTCGGTTCCCAATGCGATGCGGATGTCGTTGTAGTCGAAGGGCGTGATCATGTTGTAGTTGGACGTGCTGCGGCGAAACGTCCAGGCGCCGCCGCCGTACTCGCCCGAGAGATAGGCCCACCAGGCGCGTTGCGGCGTCTCGGAAAACCGCCATGACGCCCGCGGGGCGGGGAAAAAGATGTCGTATCGCGAGCGGTCGTTGGGCGTCCACGTGGCGCCGAGCGCCGGCAGGAGTTTCACCTGGTTGCGGTCGAGGTAGATGATGCCCGCCTTGGCCTGCCAGGTGGGCGTGAGCTGGAGGGTGCCGATGGCGCGGCCCATGATTCGCCAGCTCTGCCAGACAAGCACGTCCCAGTTGGTGTAGATGCCGACGCGGATCCCCAGTTCTGCTCCCCAGAGCGGCGAAAACTTCGGGTTCCAGGCCGTGTCGATGAACACGTCGTAGGTGTTTGGGGGCAGGTCGGCCAACTGCGTCTGCGTGGTCTCCGGGCCGTCCCAAAGCTGCAGCCCGAAGCCGGGCGTGATCAAGAGCGGTGCATGGTTGATGTTGGCAGGCGAGTTGTGAAAGAACGGCAGGGCGAACGTGGCCGTGGTATCGAGCTCGTTGACGCCGACGTTCAAATCGTTGCCATCTCCCATCAGGTAAGCCCAGCTGCCGCGGGCACCCTGGAAGACGTGCATCGTCTGCTGATACGTCGCGCTCTGGGTGGGGGAGCCCGAGGGAAAGAGCGAGGCCTGCTGGGGGGAGCCCTGCGGGGGCACGAGGGATGGCGCGGCGGTCGAGTAGCCGGGATAGCCGGGCTGGCCGGCAATCGCCGAGGGCGCCCAGGTCGACGACGTGGGTCCGGGCTGCGGAAAGACCTGCGATGCCTGCGGCGCGTAGGCATCCCAGGTCGGAGGCGGCGGCGAGAGCGGCGCCTGCGCGATGCGGTCGAGCGACGAGGCCGCTGGCGGCGGCAGGTACGACGTCTGCGCGCAGGCATTCCCACCTGCTGCGAACAGCAGGCTGGCGACCATCGCGAGTACCAGAGCCGACCGCATGTCGCGCACGCTCCTCGAGACCGCCGGAACAGCCCGGCGGCAGGGAAACCCACCGAATACACCACAGGGAATCACGGGGGGTACCACGCACGCCGACGGGGAATCAAGCCCGCGACCAATGGATTCGAGCGGGCAAGGGTTGCCGAGCGCTGTCGTGGCAAACCAAGCCGGCTAGGCGAACGGGGTCGGCGACTTTTGCCGCCCCCGAGCCGGCAAGACATCAAAGTGGATGCGCTCTAGCAACGGACACCATCGAGAACCCGCGAGGGGCTGCCCGTGCCCCGAGAGCCGGGCTATGGGAGCAAGCGAAGGCAGGATGCCGAAGCGCAGCGGACATGCAGAGAGCCGAGGCCTGGAGGGCCGAGGCGAACGTCCGGCCCTCGGGGCACGGGCAGCCCCGAGCCCGAAGCCGACGGCGGCTCTCGGGTCACGGACAGCCCCGACCCACCACTCGGTCCCCCGTCAGGAGAGGCACCCACGTCGGATGCGATCTAGAATCCGTCCGCCCCGGAGATTGCCCAGCTTGACGCCAACGCCTTCTTCTTCGACCGACACCATCGACCCCGAGCGATTGAAGCGTGCCGCGGGCCTCGCGACCGTGGAGGTGCTCGCGGAGGCCTGCTCGACGATGGATCGGGCGCGGGAGCTTGCGGCAGATCCTACCTGCCCTCTGCCGGCCGCTGTCGTCGCCGATCGGCAGACGCTCGGTCGCGGCCGGCGCGGGGCCCGCTGGTGGCAACCGCCGGAGAGTCTCGCCGTGAGCCTCGTGGTCGACGCCGCCGTGGGCCCGCGGCCGATCTGGTCGCTCGCCTGCGGCGTGGCGGTCGCCGAGGCGATCCGGTCGCTCGAGCCGAGTGTTGCCGCAGTCGTCCGCTGGCCCAACGACATCGAAGTCGATGGCCGCAAGCTCGCCGGCATCCTCGTCGAGACAGCGGCCGTGGGGCGAACCATTTTTGGCATCGGTGTCAACACGACCGGCAGCGTGCAGGCCGCGCCGAAAGGACTGCGGCACAGGCTCGTGACACTTCCCGACCTCACGGGCAGGCCGCTCCCGCGGCAGAGGCTCCTCGCTGCCGTCGTGCCGCGGCTCTTGATGCTGCTCGCCGACCTCGAGGCCGATTCCAACGCGCTCGCATCCCGCTACCGTCCGCTCTGCACCCTGGACGGCACGTTCGTCCGCGTGCACTCTGCCGACGGCGTGCAATCGGGCACCTGCCGAGGCATCGCCGAGGACGGGTCGCTCGTGCTCGATACCGCGGCCGGCCGGGTGTTCCTCCGCTCCGGGAGCCTCACACCACCGGGCGACGAATGGCGCGGCGACGCGGCGGACTGACGC
>JAIOPD010000083.1 GCA_021414115.1 Planctomycetia bacterium | reverse complement strand
CGCCTCCGCGGCTCCTCACGATCGGGGCATTTCAGCATCGGGTGGCTTGAAGTACGCTCCGACATCGTTCGCCCCGCAACAAACCGTATCGAAAGGATTTTGCCATGCCCCTGCTGACCGTCGAAGGAAAGGGTTCGTTCGAGGTGCCGGCCGGCAAGCGGCTGGTCAATGCGCTCGTTGACGAGTGTGGCGTCGATCAGTTGCACGCCTGCGGCGGCGTGGCCCGCTGCACGACCTGCCGCGTCGAGTTCGTGGCGGGCGAGCCGGCAAAAATGACGCAGGCCGAGAAGGACGTGCTGGCCGCCAAGGGAATCACGACGCCGGGCCTGCGGCTCTCCTGCCAGATCGCCTGCGACGCCGACATGGCCGTCCGTGTGATCAGCCGCCTGGAGGGCTCGGGCCGCAAGGACTGCGGCCACCGCGCGGCCGACGAGATCCAGCCGCCGCCCACCTGGGCGTGAACCCACGTGGGAGCGGGGATCATGCGACGCCGAAGAGGCTCGTGACGATGCCGGCGATGTCGGGCATCGCGAGTGTCGGAGCGGCGGTGACGTCGGGCCGCGACGCGATGAAGACCGTCTCGTGAGGGTTTGCCAGATCGACCGCGCCGTGCGACCCCTTCACGAGTGACGGATCGAGCGGGATCGCGATCTTCGGGAGTTGCGTGCGATCGAGGTGGAGCTCGAGCGGGTCGTAGCCAGGCTTGCGGTGGATGTCGATCGTGCGGGCGAAGATCGGGGCCTTCGCGTCGTCGAACCAGTAGAAGTAGGTCTGCCAGGCGTCGAGCGTGCTCTCGACCACGACGTCGCCGCAGCGGTTCGCCGCGACGGGCTGCGACCGCGGCACGAGGCCGGCGGCGACAAGCTCGTTCCCCATCAGCACACGCCCCACCCCCGCCCTGCCCTTGAAGAGCGCCGCCACGTCGGCGATGAGACGGGCGTCGGCCGGATCGCGAAGGTAGATGTGGCTGATCTGGTGGTCGGCCAGCGCCCAGGCCCGGCTCGCGGCGGGGTCGAGCAACTCCCCCTCGGGCGTGTCGCGGACGGCGAGCAGGCCCGCTTCACGAAGAATGCGGTTGGGATGGATCACGTGGGCCACGGGGCGGATCCGGTATTCACCCGCCACCAGCACGGTCAAGTTGGTGCGTCCAACCAGGCCGCCGAAATCCTTGATGAGCGTGCCGATCTCGGCGTCGAGTTCACCACAGGCGGCATGGGCCGGCGGGCTGTCGGGCCCGGTGCGTTGGGCGGCGTAGTCGAGGTGCGGCAGGTAGACGCAGGCAAACTGGGGCGGGGCTCCCCGCGACGCCTCGACAAAACTCCGCGCGATCCACCGCGACGACTCGATGCCCGCCACCGGCCCCCAGAACTTGTGCAGTGGAAACTCGCCGAGGCTCTCCCGCAACGCGGCGTAGAGCGGCTCGGGGTTGGTGTGGCACCACATCGTCTCGGTGCCGTCGGGGTTGTGCTTGGGCGCGGGGAGGCAGACCAAGTCAGCGGTGGCGTATTTCGACTGGAGCAGGAACCACGCGGCCGTACGGAGCCCGGGACGGGCCCCCTTCAGCTGGTCCCAGAGCCGCGGTGCGCGGTGAACCGAGTCGGGGCTGATCCACATCTCGAGGTGCTGCGTGCCGCGGTCGAAGAGCCCATTGGCGACGATGCCGTGGGCGGCGGGGAGCGTGCCCGTCGTGAGCGTGGCCTGCACGGGGCAGGTCAGGGCCGGAAAGCCTGGGGCGAGAGGGATCGACCGGCCCGTGGCGGCCAGGCCGGCGAGCACCGGCATGCGCGGCAGATCCTCCGCTCGTAGCCCGGGGATCGAGAGCACGAGGACATGCGGGGCGGCGGTCATGCAAGGGTGCCTGACATTGTTTTCAGCAGGAGGGAGGCCGACTGCCGCGCGGTCTCGCGCCAGCAATGCGACTGCCGGGGGAGTTCCACGTGGAGGCCCCCACGATAGCCGACGGCGGCGAGGGCGGCGACCGCGGCGGTGAGATCGACGTCGCCCGTGCCCAGCGGCAGGTGCTCGTGGCGGCAGGCGAGCATGTCGTCAACGTGGACGTTGGCGACGAGGCCCGCCCAGGCCGCGAGGTGCGTCGCGAACGGCCGTTCGCCCATGCATTCCATGTGGCCGATGTCGACGGTGAGCCGCAGAGGATCGGGGCGAGAGAGCCGTTCGAAGAGCCGCTCCGCACGGGCGAGCGTGTCGATGAACATCCCCGGCTCCGGCTCGAACGAGACGGTCATGCCCACACGCCCCGCATGGTCGAGAATGGTGGCGAGGCCATCGACGAGCCTTGTCCAGATCGTGTCGGCCGGGGCCGCGTCGCGGACGATGCCAGACCAGAGCGAGACGCACTCCGCACCGAGGTCGACGGCGACGTCGATCGCGCGTCGCGTGAAGTCGATGCGACGGGCCCGCGCGGCGGGATCCGACGAGACGAGTGTCGGCTCGTGCTTGACCGCCGCGTCGAGCAGATGCCTGGCCCCCGTCTCGACGACACAGCCCATGCCGGCGGCGGCCAGGGCCGTTCGCCAGCGGGCAATGCGGGCCGAGAGATCGTCCGCGAAGGGATCGAGCGTGTGGTGGTCGAGCGTGATCGCGAGGGACGAATAGCCGAGGTCGCGAAGCACCGGGAGCGCGTCGAGCGGATCGACGTCGCCGACGCTGTTGGTGCTGTAGCCGAGTCGCATGCCGGGAATCGGCGGGTGCCGTGCCGCCGTGAGGGTCAGGTGGGGGAGACGAGGCGTCGACCCAGCAGGAAGAAAGCCAGGAGCAGAAGCACGACGACCGCCCACGATTCGCCACAGGCGGCGAGCACGAGCACCGCGTCGAACGTAATGATCGACATGATCGCGTTGCCGACCGCCGCCCGCACGCGGCCGGGCGAAGGATCGGCGATGCCGACCAGGGCACGCACCACGACGGAGCCCGCGAGGATGCCCCAGAGGACGAGCCAGGTGGTGGCGGGAATCCGTGTGCCGGCAAGCCCGATGCCCTCGCGGAACGGCAGCCAGACATAGCCCGCGGCGACGGCGAGGCCCGCGAGCATCAAGACGGCCCCTGCCCCCAGGGTCGCCGCGCGGCTGCGACCCGCCTCGTCCCGCGCGTAGCAGGTGATGCCCGCCACGTAGACCGCCATTCCCAGAGGGATCACCCATTCATGCGTGCCCGACGGCCCGCCCGCGGCGGTCATCCCCAGCAGCCAGTTGAGGCCGCGGCAGGATCCCATCACGACCGGCCCCGCAGCCGTTTTCTTCGCATGCCGATCGTAGAGCCAGATGGTCGCCGTCAGCGCCGCCCCGACGAACGCAGGCCACGGGGTGTTGGCCACCACGGCCGCGCCACAGGCAGCCGCCGCGCCGATCGCCATCAGCAGATTGCCCACCGCCGCCGCTCGCCCCACGGTGATCGTACCGCTCGGCAGCGGCCGCTCGGGCCGCTCGATTCGGTCGATCGCGACATCGTAGACGTCGTTGAGCACCATCCCGGCGGCATAGAAGCAGAGCGAGGCCAGCACGGCGAGCCAACAGGCCGGTGGGGGCCAATCGACCGCCGTGAGCCCTGCACAGACCAGGAAGCCCGCGAGTGCATCGGCCGCGGCCGTGGCCAGATTCGGGAGCCGCACGAGCCGCAGCCAGTGCACCATAGGTCACGCGAGCTCCACGCCGGCCGCCGTGGCGACGGCCAGCAGGTGCGACCGGGCGGCACGGGCCGCGTCGTCGGGGCGATCCCGGTAGGGATAGAGTTCGACGGTGATCCAGATGTCGGGTGTGTGAAGGGCAATGGCGCGGAGCACGGCGGCGAAGTCGATCGCCCCCTCGCCCGGGACGAGATGGTGGTGGACCCGACTCGCCGCGATGTCCTCGAAGTGGTAGTGCCGGGTGTGGGCCTTCATCCGTGGCACCCATTCGGCCGGATCCTCGCTGACGCAGTAGGCGTGGCCGATGTCGAAGTTGAGTCCGAGCGCGGGGTGGTTCACGCGCTCCGCAAACTCGAGGTATTGCCCGAACTTCTCGATCAAGAGCCCGGGCTCGGGCTCGATGAGGAGCGTCACGCCGCAGTCGGCGGCGACGTCGAGCACCGGCATGATCTCGTCGTAGAAGATGTCGGTCGCCCGCTCGCGGCTCTGGCCCGGCTGCAGTTCGCCTCCCGGCTCCGTCGAGATGCACGGGGCGCCCAGCTCCGCGGCGAGTTTCAGGGCCCGCTTCGTGTGCTCGCGGCGGATGGCCCGGTAGTGGGGATCGGGATCGGTCCAGCCGGGATGCCAGTAGGGCTGCCGCGGGTCGGCGATCGCGTTCATCATGAACGCGTTGATGTTGGAGATCGCGAGGCCGCTGCCGCGCAGGGCCCCGCGGATCGAGTCTTTCTGCACGCCCAAGAGCCCGGCCGGCCACGCGTGCGGCACATCGGCGAGGAGTTCGATGCCCGCATAGCCGAAGCCGGCGATGCGTTCGATCGCCTGTTCCACGGGCACGTCGAGGTAGGCGTTGGAACTGAAGGCGAGACGAAGGGGCATGGGTTGGCTTCCAGCGGGTCGATTCGTTGAGAAGTGTAGCCTCCAACCGTCACGGCCACAGGACGATGACCCCGCTCGAGCGCATTCGCTTTGATGGAACGCCTTACGGGGCCCCGAGTGGGTCGGTGCTGCCCGTGCCCCGAGAGCCGGACGTTCACTGCGCCCATCCTGGGCTGCGCTCACTCGATGCTGCCTGCGCTTCGGCATCCCGCCTGCGCTGGGCATCAACGCCTGCTCCCGGGGCACGGGCAGCCCCTCACGCGTTCTCCATGGTGTCCGTTGCTGGGGAAGCCCGGAGCGGGAGCGACGGGTAAACGGATGGCGAGGTGTGCCAGCTGCGGGAGCCGGTTGAGGTTGAGGACGGAGTTCCCGTGCTCGCGATTGAAAAAAGTCTGAGTGAGGCCAGAAATCAACTGGAGGCGGAACGATACGCGGCGATGGCCCGTTGAAACACGATCCGCGACGCCACGAGCGACGCCGCCGCGGCGATGACGGCGGCTGCCACGCCGATCCACGTCTGTCCCGTGAGTGGCTGGGCGATCACCCGCGCCGGCACGTTGACCACGAGCAGAATCGGGATCACGAACGTGCAGAGCATCCGCAGCGGGCCACCCCACGGGCCCGAATAGATCTCGGCGGGATACCTTGAAAAGTTGGTGATGTAGAACCAGAAGTCGTAGAGGCTCTGGTTGCGGCCCATGAGGATCGTCGCCGCGGCGAGCATGATCACGAAGCCGTAGAGGATCGCTACACCGCAGACGATCAGGATCGGGTAGAGCAGCCAGGCGACGGGGGGCGGCGGCTGGTCCAGCCGGGGAACGGCCCACGCCAGGAGCCCCACGCCGACCAACCCATTCGCCAGTGCCGAGAAGTCGACACGGTGCATCGACAGCAGAAACTGGGCGTCGAGCGGCTGCACGAGCACGGCGTCGAGGCCGCCGGTCCGCACCATCTCGGTGAGTTCCTCGGCGCTCGGCATGAAAAAGGCCTGCACGATCGAGTTGATGATCAGCCCGGTGGCCACGAAGGCGAAAAAGGGCTCCTTCGACCAGCCCGTCCCCTTGCCGATCTCGGGAGTGAACGTGAACACGAGCAGGTAAAAGGCGAGATTCATCGACATCCAGCCGAGGCTCGTGACGCACTCCAGAATGAAGTTCGCCCGAAACGTCATGTCGCGAACGAGACACGCCCGGGCGAAGGTCAGAAAAATGGCGACGTAGCGGTTCATCGGGCGCAACCCACCACAAACGTGAAATATGCCGGGCACCTGAGCCGGCCCGCAAGCAGGCCGCCGCAAGCGACGGATCTCGACGAGCGTTGAAGATTTCGCCCGCTCGAGCAAAGCCCTGCCGCAAGAGGATCGCGCGAAATATTCCCGCGAAGGAGAGGTCCGTCGCACCGGCGGCCGTACGTGCGACCCCCACGCATGCAGCTGTACGCGCGACCGCGATCCGAGAATGATTCCATCGGCATCCTCACCCTCCGAACGCACTGTAGCGCCGCGTGCCGCGCCGCCAGGCGATGCGGCAGGCCACCGCCATCACCACGACCCAGGCCGCCTCGATCGCCAGCGACCGCACGAGTTCGGCGCCCCGCACCTTGCCCAGCCACACGGCCGACGAAAAGTAGGCGGTGTATTCGAAGGGCAGCCAGCGGACGACGTCGGCGAGGCTCACCCCCGCGACACCGGTCGGGACGCCAGCCAGCAGATCGATCGGAAACATGTGCCCTGAGAGCAGGTACTGCACGAGCATGTAGCCAAACACGATGCTCGACACCTCCATGAACCAGAAGCCGAGCATGCCGAGCGTGGCCTCCATGAAAAAGCCGAGCAGGAACGAGAGCACGAGCGACGCCAGGAAGGCGGCGATCGTGGTCGCATCGGGCACGGGAGGAAAGTAGCCGCGGCAGAGAAAGAAGACGCCGGCAAAGGGGAGCACGGCCACGGCGTAGTAGACGAGCTTGTGGGCGACCCGGGCCGCGAGCAGAAAGGAGACGTAGTCGACCGGCTGGACGAGAAACTTCTTCACCGAGCCGTCGCGGACGCTGCGGGCGATGCCGCCGGCGAGGCCCGGCATGCTGGAGAAGGCGCGGGTCACCATCGTGAGCAGATAGTAGGCGACGATGTCGTTTCGCGTGTAGCCGCCGATGTCAGCCCGGCTCGTCGCGCCGAACACGGCCGTCCAGAGGAAGACCTGCGTGACGATCGGCAGGAATCGCATCAGCGTGCCGAGGGCGAAATCGCCCCGGTAGACGAGGCGTTCCTCGAGGCTGATTTTCAGCATCGTCCACCAGGTCCGCAGGCCCTGGAACGCCGCTGCGGGTCGCGCGACGGCGTCGCTCATGACGCGGCCCCCGCAGACGCCGCCGCATCGCGGGCATCGGAGCGGAACAGTTCCGCCACGATTTCCTCCAGCGGCACGTCCTCCACGGAGACGTCGCGAACGCCGGCCGAGCCGAGGATTTCGGGGAGCACCTCCGCGATACGGTTGCGGTCGATCCGCATGATCACCTGGGGACCACGGCACTCGCAGGGAAAGCCGAACCGCTCGATCGTCGCCTGGTCGGGAACCTCGTCGAGGTCGAGGGTGACGATCTTGTGCGTCGTGAAGCGGTCGACGATCTCGGCGAGCGAGCCGTCATAGAGGATGTCGCCGCGGGTGATCACCACGACCCGCTCGCAGAGGGCGGCCACGTCCTTCATGTAGTGCGTCGTCAGCACCACGGTCATCCGCCGCCTCGACTGCACGCCGCGAAGAAACTCGTGGATCGTGTGCTGGGCCACCACGTCGAGGCCGATGGTGGGCTCGTCGAGGAAGAGCACTTCCGGCTCGTGGAGAAGCGCCGCCACGAGTTCGAGCTTCATCCGCTCGCCGAGCGAGAGCTCGCGAACCGGCTGGAGGATCAGCCGCCGCACCCCGAGCATGTCGACGAGCTCGTCCCGTGTCCGCTCGAACCGGGAGGGTTCGATGCGGTAGATCTCCTGATGAAGCCGAAAGCTCTCGGCGGCCGGCAGATCCCACCAGAGTTGGTTCCGCTGGCCCATGACGAGCGCGAACCGGCGGCGGAAGTCGTCGGCCCGCTCCCAGGGCACGTGACCGAGCACCCGGGCCGTGCCCCGCGAGGGGGTGATGATGCCCGAGAGTAGTTTCAGGAGCGTGGTCTTGCCGGCCCCGTTGGGCCCGAGGAGGGCCACGAACTCGCCGCGGCCGACGGTCAGATCGACGCCCTTCACGGCCTCCACGACCCGGCTCGTGCGGTGAAACAGCGAACGGACGCTCGCCGCCAGCCCCTCGGGCTTATCGTAGACGCGGTACTCCTTGGCGAGCGCCTCCACACGGATCACCGGATCGGAGACCGCCGCGGCCGCGCTGGGATCGGAGTTGTGCATGCGGCGAGTATAGAGGAAAACCATCGGCTCCCCGCCGGAGTTCGACGAGCATGTTCCGAATCGGCCTCGGTCACGATACGCACCGCCTCGGTCCTGGCGACGGGCTCGTGATCGGTGGCGTGCGCATCCCCCACGATCACTCGGCCATCGGCCACAGCGACGCCGACGTGCTTCTGCACGCCATCACCGACGCGCTGCTCGGCGCCGCCGCTCTCGGCGACATCGGCGAGCTGTTTCCCGACACCGATCCGGCCAACAAGGGGCGGGATTCGGCCGACATGCTGCGTCGCGCCATGGACCACGTGGAGAAGCCGGGCTGGCGAATCGTGAACCTGGATTGCGTGATTTTCGCCCAGCGGCCCAAAATCCTTCCGCACCGCCCGGCCATTCGCAGGCGGATCGCGGAGATCCTCGGCATCGACGAGGCCGCGGTCTGGCTCAAGGCGAAGACGGGCGAGGGCATCGGCCCGATCGGCGAGGAGCTCGCGGTCGCGGCCGAATGCGTCGCGCTCGTCGAAAGGGCGTGAGACCACCACCAGGCAGGAGCGAACGAGACTATGGCGACGGCGGGAACGAGTGCGGCACACGGGCTGCCCAAGATCGAGATCTACAGCACGCTGACGCGGACGAAGTCACCGCTGGTCACCGTGAAGCCGGGACACGTGGGGATGTATCTCTGCGGCCCCACGGTCTACAAGCCAAGCCACATCGGCCACATGGTCGGCCCGGTGATCTTCGACACGGTCAAGCGGCACCTCGTCTATTCGGGCTGGCAGGTCACCTGGGTCGTCAACGTTACCGACGTGGACGACAAGATCATCGTCGAGAGCACCGCCCGCGGCACGACGATGGCGAAACTCGCCGAGGAGATGACGGCCGATTATCTCGACAACCTCACCGTGCTCGGCGTAACCGGCATCGACGAGATGCCGAAGGCCACCGAGCACATTGGCACGATCATCACCTTCATCGAGGGACTGATCGCGAAGGGGTCTGCCTATGCCAGCGATGGCGACGTCTATTTCGATGTGACGAGGGATTCCGACTACGGCAAGCTCACCAATCGCTCCGTCGAGGCAATGCAGGGCGAAGGGGGCTCGACGGCGGAGCGCAAGCGGTCGGCCGCCGATTTCGCCCTCTGGAAGAAGGCGAAGCCGGGCGAGCCGGCCTGGGACAGTCCCTGGGGTCCTGGCCGCCCCGGCTGGCACATCGAGTGCTCGGCGATGAGCAAGGCGATCCTCGGACCGCACTTCGACATCCATGGCGGCGGCCTCGACCTCATCTTTCCGCACCATGAAAACGAGATCGCCCAGAGCGAGTCGCTCCACGACTGCCCGATGGCCACCTTCTGGATGCACAACTGCCTGATGCAGGCCGCCGGTGCCGCTGGCAAGGTGGGGGGACGGCCCCGCGAGGCCGCCTCGACGGCCGACGACGCCGCGACCCAGGCTGCGACGAAGATCTCGAAATCGACCGGTGCCGAGCCGTTCAAAAACCTGCTCGCGCGTCATCGCCCCGAGGCTATCCGGGTGCTGCTGCTCTCCACGCACTACCGCAGCCCGATCCACTTCGGAGAAGAGCCGCTCGGCGAGAGCGCCCGGGCAATGGAGGCCTTCGAGCGACTCTTCGCCCGCTTCCAACGCGTGACCGGCAAGGGGTTTTATGACCTCCCCTGCCGGGACCGTCGGGCGGGCGACGCCGCCGTGGCCGCCGCCGGCGACGAGGTGAAGGCCCTCCGCGAGAAGTTCCTGGCCGCGATGGATGACGACTTCAACACCGCAATCGCCATCGCCTCGCTCTTCGACTATGTCCGGGTCGTGAACAAGTTCATCGACCAGCATGGCCTCGAGGCCAAGAAGCCCGCCGCCGAACTGGCCACGCTCGACGCCATGATGCTCACGCTCCGTGAACTCACGGGCGTGCTCGGCCTGTTCCTCACGGCTCCGCAGGCGAAGGCCGGCGGGGCCGACGAGGGACTGACGGCGAAACTCATGGAGCTCATCATCGAGATCCGGGCCAACGCCCGAAAGTCGAAGGACTTCGCGACCGCCGACCTCGTCCGGAACAAGCTCACCGAGGCCGGGATCGTGCTGGAAGACCGCCCCGACGGCACAGGCTGGTCGCGGAAGTAGACTTTCACGAAGACCTCGAAGCTCGCATCTAGGAGATCGACATGCTCGCGCTGCAACCCGGTCGGCCACAGGGCATCATCACCATGCCGAAGATCATTCGCCATGGACGCTTCGTCTGGATCGGCTCCGCGGTCCTTGCAGTCGCCCTGACCGGACTCGTTACCCGGGCTGACGTTCCACCGACGGCGTCGCTGCCACCGATCTTCAACGGCGAGGACCTCACCGGCTGGACGGTCGTGGGCGGTCCTTTCTGGAAGGTCGTCGACGGGGCGATCGTCGGGGAGAGCGACTCCACGAAGAAGGGCTCGATGCTTTACACGGAGAAGCCCTACGGCGACGTGATCGTCGAAGGCGAGGTGCGATTCACCGGCGAGATCGATAGCGGCATCATGGTGCGAAAGCCCGAACTACAGGTGCAGATCGGCGTCTCTCGCAGCCTCAAGAAAGACATGACTTGCTCCTTCTACACGGGAACCTATCCCGAGGAGGCCCAAGCCCCCAAGGCGGCTGACCTGCTGAAGCCCGGGGAGTGGAACCGCGTCCGCCTCGAGGCCAAAGGAGACACGTTCACCGTCTGGCTCAACGGCCAGCAGGTGTCGCAGTACACGAGCGAGAAGCACCGCGAGCCGGGCCCGATCGGGCTCCAGATCCACTCCGGCCTCGTGATGAAGGTCGAGTTCCGCGACCTGCGGGCGAAGGCCCTGTGATCGTCACGGCAGTTGGATCGCCATCGGCTCGCTCGACGTGCCGGCGCTCTCGGCCGCCGCCAGATCGCGAATTTCCTGCGAGATCTTCATCGAGCAATACTTCGGGCCGCACATGCTGCAGAAGTGGGCGCTCTTGAAGGTTTCCTGCGGCAGCGTCTGGTCGTGGTACTTCCGCGCGGTTTCGGGATCGAGCGACAGCCGAAACTGCTCGTTCCAGTCGAAGCTGAACCGGGCCCGCGAGAGGGCGTCGTCGCGGACCCGCGCGTTCTTGCGATGCCGGGCCAGGTCGGCCGCGTGGGCGGCGATCTTGTAGGCGATCACCCCCTGCTTCACGTCCTCCGCGTCGGGCAGGCCGAGGTGCTCCTTGGGCGTCACGTAGCAGAGCATCGCCGCGCCGCTCCAGCCGGCGAGCGCGGCGCCGATGGCGCTCGTGATGTGGTCGTAACCGGGAGCGATGTCGGTGACGAGCGGTCCCAGTACGTAGAAGGGCGCCTCGTCGCATTCCTCCATCTGCCGCTTCACGTTCATGTCGATCTGGTCCATGGGCACGTGGCCCGGCCCCTCGACCATCACCTGGCAGCCCTTCTTCCAGGCTCGCCGCGTGAGCTCGCCGAGGACGTGAAGCTCCGCGAACTGCGCCTCGTCGCTCGCGTCGGCGATGCTACCGGGCCGCAGGCCGTCGCCGAGGCTCCAGGTCACGTCGTACGCGCGGAAGATGTCGCAAAGATCCTCGAAGTGGGTGTAGAGCGGATTCTGCTGCTTGTGAGTCATCATCCATCGCGCGATCAGCGATCCGCCCCGGCTCACGATCCCGGTGATCCGTTGCATCGTGAGGTGGAGGTGCTCCTGGAGCAGGCCGGCGTGGACGGTCATGTAGTCCACCCCCTGCTTCGCCTGCTTTTCGCACATGTCGAGAAAGTGCTGCGGCTTCATGTCGTCGATGTCGCCGCCGAGTTCCTCGAGCATCTGGTAGATCGGCACCGTGCCGATCGGCACGGGGGACGCGTCGATGATCGCCTGGCGGATCGTGTCGATGTCCTTGCCGGTCGAGAGGTCCATCACCGTGTCGGCCCCGTGATGGACTGCCATGTGGAGCTTCTCCAGCTCCGTCCGCTCGTCGCTGGTCACCGCCGAGTTGCCGATGTTGGCGTTGATCTTCGTGAGCGCCGCGATCCCGATCGCCATCGGCTCGAGCTTCTTCGTGAGGTGCACCGTGTTGGCGGGGATCACCATCCGGCCGCGGGCGACCTCGGCCCGGATCAACTCCTCGGGAAGATCCTCACGCTGGGCGACGAACTTCATTTCGGGAGTGATCTGATTCGCGCGGGCGGCTTCGAGTTGGGTCATGGTGTGTTCTCCGGAAAGGGCGGCTGCAGACCTGCCATGCAGGCCTCCAAGGGTAGCAAAAGTCGGGCCTCGTGGAGATGCCGAGGGGCTGCCCGTGCCCCATGAGCCAGACGTCAGAGCGTCTTGAGGTATTCGAGGACGGCCGCTTTCTCGACCTCCGTGAGCTGGTCGGGGAAGTCGTGGCCGGCGGCACTCTTGCCGGGCTTGCGGGTGTCGAAGTGCGAGCGCCGAACTGACGGGAGCAGCCGGCCGGGCGGCATCTCGGAGAGTTCATCGACCTCGAGCCCCACACGGTCGCCGTCGTAGCCCGTTGGCGTCCGCCGCCAGACGACCGGCCGCTGGTCGGGGTGGAGGAGGTGCCAGAGTGTGGGCACGGAGCCGTTGTGGAGATAGGGCGCCGTGGCCCAGACGCCGTCGAGCGGGGGCGCCACATAGCCGGTCGGCGATTCGCGGTCGGTCATGCCAGCCCCGTCCTCACCGAAATGGCCGAACCAGCTCGCGTTGAGCTCTCCCCGCTCCTTGGCGGTGAGCGAGTCGAGCCGGACGCGATCGGTGCCTACCTCGTCGATCGGGATGATGCGATCGGGATAGGATCCGCCGGGTCCGTAGCTGCCGTGGCAGGAACCGCAGTGGTCGGCAAAGACGACGGCCCCCTCGCCGGCGAGGTCGCGATCGATGCTCCTCGGCCACGGTGGCGGCTCGAGTGACTCGATCCACGACTCGATCTCACGAAACTCGTCTTCCCACTCGCGGAACTTATCCGGCCCGTTCTCCTTCACGAGCAAAAACTGCATCAGCATGCGGTGGCCTTGCGGCGCGAAGCCGTCGGCGTAGAGGCTCTTTCGCCTGGCGTAGTGCCACCACGCCGGCGCGTCCATGTCGTGGTGCACGAGATCGAACCGCGGCGGCCGCTGCACGATGGCCAGGTCCGGGGCACGGTGCCGCATCAGGGCCACGCCGAAGATCACCGCGTTGGTCGTGCCGTTGGTCGTGCCGAGGGGCAACAGCAGGGCTCCGACGTCCATGTGGCTGAACGCCTTGCGCTGCCGGACCTTCACCTGGCGGACCTCCTCGGTGAGCGTCTCGAGCGCGTAGTTCGAGTTGGGCACGCCCGGAATCGCGACGCCGCCGACCTGCCCCTGATGGCAGGCGAGGCAGTTCATCGTCCAGCGGCCTGCGGCATCGACGACGTATTGCATCGATCGCGACGGGTCATTCGGGTGCGGCACGAGACCGTAGCGTTCCATCGCCATGCGCCGCCGCTCTTCCACGGCCGCCTGCTCCGCCCGTGATCTCAGCGGCTCCTCCCACGTGGTCCAGAGATCGTCGAATACCTCCTGATCGAAATCCGCCGGCAGATAGGCCTTGGTCAGCAGATGCTCGCGGCCGCGCGACTGCCGGACCGTCGCCGGGTCGGGCACGGCCGACTCAGCACGAGCCTGCACGGCGGCCAGAACTGCCATGCAGGCCAGCATGGCGCATCGCACGCTGCGGCCGATCCCGCCGCGTCGCTCGCTTTCTGTGGCTTTCATGGCGTACCTGATCGAAATCGTGGAATGCCCACAGTATAGGCAGGTCATTCCTGGGCATCGCCGGAGGATCGACGGCCCGGCCGATCACTCGCGAAACAGCTTGCGCTTCGCGGCTTGCGAGATCGCGAGCACCACCGGATGCTTGAGGCGTTTCTCGATCGAGATCGCGTAGACCCGCTCCCGTAACGATTCGTCGCGGCCCACCACACTCACGCCGTACATCCGCCGCACGTCCTCCTCCACGGCGGTGGGGGCCGCGAAGATGCCGTCGCCCTGGGCGGCGAACGACTTCAGCAGCGCGCTATCGGCAAACTCACCGCAGATCCGGGGCCGGATGCCGCGGTCGTCGAACCATTGCTCCAGCGACCGCCGCAGGGCCGTATTGCCCAGGGGCAGGAGCATGGGTGCCCCCGTCAGCGATCCCGGAAAGCCGCGGCGATGGTGTCGGGCCAATTCCTTGGACGCAAAGAAGGTCACACCGCACTCGCCGAGAAGATGGTTGAACGCCTTCAGGCCGAGCCGAGGTGACGCAGGATAATCGCTGATCACGAGGTCGAGTTCGTGGAGGGCGAGCTGGGCCAGGAGGGCCTCGGGATTACCGTCGACGCAGGTGACGCGGACGTCGGCCTCGATCGACAGTGCCGGAGCGAGGAGCCGATGCAGAAGCACCTTCGGCAGGGCGTCGGCGACGCCTACCGCGAACCGCAGCGGCTGGCCGCTCGGCCGGTCGTGCAACGCATCCTGGAGCTCGCGGCCAAGGGCAAAGATCTCGTCGGCGTACCGGTAGACCATCCGACCGGTGTCGGTCAGCGTGAGCGTGCGGCCCGAACGCTCGAAGAGCTTGGCCTTGACCGCCTTCTCGAGGGCCATGATCTGCCCGCTCACCGTCGGCTGGGTGAGGTGCAGCTTGCGGCAGGCCTTCGTGATGCCGCCCTCGCGGGCGGCCGTCCAGAAGTAGAGGAGATGGTGGTAATTGATCCAGTCCATGGCAGTGCTATCACCATAGATATTTCCGATGGCTTGTCAAGGAATAATCGGCTGTGCCAATAGCATTTCCACGGCTATCAATGCCGATGAAAGAACGGCGGGCCATGTCGGCCCCCACCAGGGATCCAGTCACGGGAGATTCACATGATCTGGCACTTGAAGGACAAGGGCGTGCGGCGGCCCAAGGATCTGCCGGAGCACATTGAGCGGCGGCTCAGGTTCGCGGTGTCCCGATTCGGCGACCACATCCAGAAGGTCATCGTGTTTCTCCTGGATAGAAACGGGCCGCGGGGAGGCATCGACAAGGTCTGCCGGATTCTCGTCAAGACCCGCGATTGCGGCGTCGTGCTCGCGACCGTGATCGACTCCGAATGGACCGTCGCCGTCGATCGAGCCACGACCCGCATCGGCCACACACTCGGCCGTCAACTCGACCGCCGTGTCGACCGCCAGCGTGGTCGACACGCCCCGGCTGCACGCCTGGCTGGCCCCGGGTTTTCCCCGATGCTCGGAGCCGGGTGACGACGTGCTCGCGGCACACGCGAGCCGTTTCCCGTGATGGGGGCGGGTACCAGAACCTGCCCCCATCACGCCTTTCCCGCCTTGGAGACAACAACATGCTCATGCCCTGGCTCCTCTTCATCTCGCTCGTGCTCCTGCTTCTGGCGCTCGACTTGGGCGTCTTCCACCGCTCGGCACATGTGGTCACTTTCCGAGAGGCCGTGGGCTGGTCGGCGGTCTGGCTGACGCTCGGCCTCACCTTCGCCGGCGTGGTATTTTTTGCCTACGAGCACGGCTGGTGCGGCCTGGGAACGCAGGTCGACCCGGTCGATGGCATGCTCAATACCGGCACGACCGCCGTGGAGAAATACCTCACTGGCTATGTCGTCGAGAAATCGCTGAGCATCGACAACATCTTCGTGATCGCGATGATCTTCGGGTCGCTGGCGGTGCCGGCGATCCAGCAGCACCGAGTCCTTTTCTGGGGCGTGATCGGGGCGCTGGCGATGCGGGCCGTGATGATCGTCGTCGGGGCGAAACTGATCGCCGAGTTTCACTGGATTCTCTACGTCTTCGCCTCGATTCTCATCGTGACTGCGGTCAAGATGCTCGCTTCCCGCAGCGAGCATGCAGACCCATCGAAGAGCCTCGCGATGAAACTCTGCCGGACGTGGCTCCCCGTCGCCGACGGGCACCATGGCCAGCGGTTTCTCGTGCGTGCAGACGCCGAGGGCCAGCGGACAGCTGGGAGCCGCGGCGTGTTCACGGGCTGGATGCTGACGCCGCTGGCCGTCGCCCTGATCATGGTGGAGTCGGCCGACCTCGTGTTTGCGGTCGATTCGATACCGGCGATTTTCGCGATCACGGGAGACCCGTTCCTCGTGTTCACGAGCAACGTCTTCGCCATGCTCGGGCTGCGGTCGCTGTACTTCGCCCTGGCCGGGATGATGACCCGGTTTCAGTATTTGAAAGTCTCGCTCGCCGCCGTGCTGCTGGTGGTCGGCGGCAAGATGCTCGCCGCCGAGTGGCTCAAGCAGGTTGCGGGGCGCGACGTCAACCTCTACCTGCTCGGCGTAATCATCGCGATCCTTGCCGCCGGGATCGTGGGCTCGATGCTGGCACAACGCCGAAGGCCGGTCGACGACCGGCTTGGCATGCTCGCGGCACAGGCTGAGTGAGGCTCGTCGGCGGCGAAGTGATCGCCCGTCTCTGGGAGTCTGGGAGGCGACCGGTCACCCTCGTCTCCTCCTCGTATGCCGCTGATCCTTCGAGCCGAGACGATGGCCAGGATCGTGGTGTCGTCCATTACCGGGTGGTGATATCGTCCTCGAGTCGTCCGATGGTGTCTTGGTTCAGATCGTGATGAGCCGGGGGTGGCCAGTGCAGAAGCCGGGAATGGTTGCGGGTGTCATTCGGCGTGGCGATCCGCGAGCCGTGGCCTCGGACGCCTGGGAAGCCCGGAGCGCGAGCGACGGGTAAACGGGTAGCGTCCGTGAAGATCAGGCGGAGCGGGTCGTGGTGGAGAGCGTATACCCCGCGCTCGCGCTTGTGGCTTCCTGGCGGGAGGCGACGGCGAGCATGGTACCCCTCATCACCACACCACGAGGACCAGGGAAAAACTTTGCGGCGGATCGGACTCCTGGGAAGCGTTCATGGCATACTTAGCCCCACTCACGGCAGGCCCCTCGTAGCGGGCCACCGCGATCGCCGTCCGCGGTTTACCGCCGCTCTGCCAGCTCTCCCCTGCCCTGCCCTGCCCGCCATGCCCAGCGCCAATCCCATTCTGATCCCCGAACTGCGGCTGATGCTCGCCGAGGGCGACACGGCCGGACTTCGCGAGGTCGCCGAAGAGCTCCACCCCGCGACCGTGGCGGAGTTCTCCGAGGGGCTCGACGACGGCGAGATCTGGCGGCTGCTCGACGCCGTGCCCGTTGAGCGGCAGGCCGAGATTTTTCCCTACTACCCGATGCCGCGGCAGGTCGAACTCTTCAAGGGGGCCGATCTGCCGCACCTCGGTCCGCTTCTGGAGTGGATGGCCCCCGACAGCCGCGACGACCTCCTCCGCGAACTCGATCCCGTGTTCGTCGAGGAGATCCTCCCGCTCGTCGCCAAGGCAGAGCGGCACGATATCCGGATGCTGCTCTCGTGCCCCGAGGGCTCCGCCGGCTCGATGATGACGACGGAGTATGCGTCGTTGCCGGCCGAGATCACGGCGGGCGAGGCGATCAGCCGGCTGCGGTCGCAGGCGCCCAACAGCGAGTCGATCTACTACATCTACGTGCTCGACCCCGAACGCCGGCTGCTCGGCTTCGTGTCACTCCGCGACCTGATCCTCGCGAAGCCCGCGGCGCTCGTCTCGGACCTGATGCAGAAGGACGTGATCGGCGTCCGCGTCGAGGAACCCCGCGAGCACGTGGTGGAAAAGCTCGCCCGGTTCGACTTCATCGCCATCCCCGTGCTCGACGACCGCGGTCGCCTCGTGGGGATCGTCACGCACGACGACGTGCTCGACGCCGTCCGGCAGGAGGCCACCGACGACGCCCAGCGGATCGCCGCCATCGCCCCGCTCGGCGAGGGCTACCTCGAGGCCGCCCTCATCTCGATGACCTGGAAGCGGGGCATCTGGCTCGCGATCCTGTTCGCGACTGCCGCGATCACCGCGATGGTGCTCGCCCGTTGGAAGTCGCCCCACGCCTGGCTCGTGGCGTTCATCCCTCTCGTGATCGCCAGCGGCGGCAACTCCGGCAACCAGTCGGCCACGCTCGTGATCACTGCCCTCTCGACCGGCGACTGCCGGCTCGGTGACTGGAAGCGGATTCTTCGTCGCGAGTTCGTCGTCAGCCTGCTGCTGGGGATGCTCCTGGCGGTCCCCGGCTTTTTGCTCGGACTCGCCTACGCTCCGGACCCGGTGCATGCCCTCGTGATCCCGGCCACGGTCTTGAGCGTGGTGATGGTGGGCTCGCTGGTGGGCTGCGTGCTGCCCCTCATCTTTCGCTCGCTCGGTCTCGATCCCGCCCTGATGAGCAACCCTTTCGTGTCGGCGATCGTCGACGTCGTCGGCATCGTCATCTACATGGGCATGGCCCTGGCCATCCTCGGCGGCTGACGATCAGGATTTGCCGGGCTTGTCCTGCTCGAAGCCGGGCGGGAGCTTGTCGCCACGCTTGGCGACGGCGGCACGCGTGGTGATGTAGATCCACTCCTCACCGTCTTTTTCCTTGATGATGTAGACGAGTTTGCCTTCCGGATTCGACTTGGCGAGGATCGCGCGGAGGATCTCGTCGACGGTCTTGTCGCGTTCCTCCAGGCCAAACGACTGGTTCTTGGTGATGCCCTCGAGCTGAAGGTCGCCTCCGAGGATCTCCATCGGCACGCCCGCCTCGTCCGACACCATCTGAATCGACCGCTCGAGATTGTCCTTGGCGAAGGCGAGCGTCATCTTCTTTTTGATTTTCTCGAGCGCTCCCTTGGGTTCCGGCTGCATCGCGGCCGCAGGCGCCGCCACCGTGGCCCCGGGCGCCTGTGCCAGCGCGAGTTCCGCCGCCAGCGCGAGGTTGTGGGCGGCATGCTGCGGGAGGTAGGCGTTGAGCACCACGCCCTTGTCCTCCGCCCCGGACCGCATCTGCGCGGCGAGGGCCCGCAGCATTCCTGGCAGCCGCAGCACGAGCACGCGGCCGTACGGTGCGGGATTGAGCGCGGTGCAATACTGTTCGACCGCCGTCGCCAGCCCATCGACACGGCCGGCGATCTGGGGGGCGAGCGTCTTCGCCGGTAGGTCGAGCGTCGCGATCGCGTCCATTTCGACGTAGAAGTTGCCGGCAAAATGAAGCGACAGGGCGGCAGCCTGCAGCGATTCACCAAACAGGCCGTCCATCGGCTCGGCGAGTTTGGCGAGCGGGCCCGCCAGCACGGGCCGGCCGGTATTGAGCAGGTAGTAGGGCGACCCCAGCAGCGTCAGGTGCCGGTCGGCGTCGAGCATGCCGATGAGGGTCTCGAGATCACCGGTCAGCGCGGCCTTCAGGCCAGGCCCGTCCACGTCGTCACCGATCGCGGCCCGACTCTCACGGACGATCCGCGCGATGAACGGCTCCTTTCCGGCTTCGGCCACGCCCTTCGCGCCGACCGACACATCCTGCGGCACCTCGACGTTGGGTGCGATCACGAGCACACGGCCCCGCTCGGCCGTGGGCACCCAGAGGCTGAGCGTCGGTGTCTGGTAGACGGTTTCTTCGCCGGCTTTCAGTGCTTCCGTCGGGCCCCAGGCCTCCTCCCGCGCCTCGTCGGCGGCGGGCGCGGACCGTCCCTCCGCGAACCGCACCGCGTAGGCCCCGAGCACCTCGTCCGGCCCGCCGGCCTGCCAGCCTGCCTGCACGAACTCGATGGCCGCGATGTCGCCACCGCAGAGTTTCACGAGGTCGGCCACGGCCGACTCGGCGGCTGGCCCGAGCGACGTGAGAAACAGCCGGCCCTCGTCGTCGGCCGCGATCTCCGCGAGCCGTGCCAGCAGGATCAACTGTGCGCCGGGCGGCAGATAGGCGAGCGTCGGCGGCGGGCCCGATGTCGGGGATGCCCAAGGGAGTTCAGGGTCGTCCACCACCACCTGCCTCGGCTTGCTCGCCAGCGAGGCAGACGAAGGCGGAGAGAGAGAAGTCGTTGCGAGAGTGTCGTCCCGCGGTGGCTCGACGGGTTTCATCGTCACATCGTCCGCCGATGACTCGACGGGGACAGGCGGTTTTGGCGGGGCGGCCTGATCCCTCTTTGGCGCCGGCCGCACCGCCACATCGGCCGGCGGGACCGGCCGTGCGTTCAGATCAAGACGGCTGACGACGAACCCGACGGCAGCGGCGATGATCGCGGCCGCGACACCGATGCCGATGACCCGCAGTCGTCGGGCCCGGCCGCGGGCGGCGAGCGTGGCCGCCGACTCGGTCGCGACGCCGCGGAGATCTCGTGCCTCGGTGCGAACCCGCGGCTGCGCATCGCTCGTGACTGAAATGGAGAACTCCGGAACACCCTCCCCTTCGGCGGTCGCGGACGCCGCCGCAGCCGGCAACGCCACGGGAGCCACCGCTAGGCCGATGCAGGCCGCGATTGCGTCGGCGGATTCGGCCGCCGTCTGATACCGCTGCGTCGGGTCGCGGGCCATCATGTAGCCGACGAGCGTGGCGATCTCCGTCGGCACCGTCGCCGGCAAGGGTGCTGCACCGCCGAACGACGCCTGCCGAAGCGTGGTCTTCGGGTCACCCGTCCAGCACGGCGGCTTCCCCGCCAAGAGCGCATGAAACATGCCGCCGATCGCGTACACATCCGAACGCTGATCGCACACGGCGCCCGGCACGAGCAGCTCGGGGGCGACGTATGCCGCCCGCCGCGCGAGTCGGGCAATCTCGGCGTCGTTGGCGATCGGTGCCCGAAGCGGCACGAGGTGTGGATCGACGACGAGCGGAAACTGCAGGAGCCGCACGCGGCCGGTGCGTTCGCCGCCACCGGCCGGCGGCGGCTCGCGGCGGAGCGCGTCGAGCGACAGCCCGCCGTGGACCATGCCGAGAGCGTGCAACTCGGCGACGGCCCGCGCGATCTGCCAGATGATGACGCCTGCCTGCTGGGCCGGCAGCGGCCCGAGCCGATCGATTTCGTCGGCGACGTTGCCGCCCTGCACCTGCTCACTGACGATGAACCGGCTGCCTTCGTGCTGTTCGAGCGACCAGGTGCGGCTGAGCATCGGATCGGCAGTGCGGTTCGCCGCCGTGGTCCGCCGCACAATCTCGGTCCAGATGTCGAGTTCGCGGCAGCGCTTGGCGTTGAGCAACGTCAGCGAGACGACCCGTCCCGAGGGCTCATGCCGCGCCGTGAACAGCAGGCCGTCACCGTCGCGGTCATGCCGCTCGAGCAACCGGTAGTCGCCCACGAAAAATGGCCCGGTGTCTCCGGCCGCGAGCCGCCGCGCCTGCCAGCGGGTGAGGGCCCCTCGTCCGTGAAGCCAGGCGGCGATCGATCGGGGGGAAGCGTCGTCCCCGGCCACGGCGGGCCGCGCGGCATATTCGGCGCGCAGCGACTCCATGGCACCCGGCTCGAACAGCCGGGTGCGGACGAGAAGCTGCCAAAACTCGTCGGGGGTGGGAGCGGGCATCGGGACGGGCCTCGAACCTCTGATGGTAGCGGGTTTCGCGGAAACTCGCGCGGCCGTCGCCGACCGCACGACCTCGCCGCCGAGGCTGCTATGATCGCCGGCCCCGGTCACCCACCTTTTCAGTGGAGCAAGGAAAGCCATGCGAGCCAGCGACGCCACCCGCATCTATTTCGACCGGGCGGCCGAGCAGTTGGATCTCTCGGAGAGCATGCGGCGACTGCTGCTCACGGCCAAGCGGGAGGTGCAGGTCCAGATCGCGATCGAACGCGACTCCGGCGAGGTGGCCACCTTCATCGGCTACCGGGTCCAGCACAACGACGCCCGCGGCCCCCTCAAGGGAGGCCTCCGCTACCATCCGCAGGTCGACCTCGACGAGGTGCGGTCGCTGGCCGCCCTGATGACCTGGAAGACGGCCGTGGTGGATATCCCTTACGGCGGCGCCAAAGGGGGCGTCTCGATCGACCCATCCGTCTGCTCGCTTCGCGAACTGGAACGGGTGACGAGAAAATTCGTCGATGCGATCCACGATCTCTTTGGCCCCGACGTCGACATCCCCGCCCCCGACATGGGCACGACCGCCGACATGATGGCGTGGATCATGAACCAGTACGGCAAGTACCACGGCTTCTCCCCCGCGTGCGTCACGGGCAAGCCGGTCGAGTATCACGGCATTCCTGGACGCGACGAGGCGACGGGCCGCGGCGTCGGCGCCCTCACGCTCAAGCTGCTGAGCCGGCTCGGCCGGAAGATTCCAGGCACGCGGGTGGCGATCCAGGGCTTCGGCAACGTGGGCACCCACACGGCGAAGTATCTCCGCGACGCCGAATGCAAGGTTGTCGCGGTGGGCGACGCGACCGGGGCCTTTCATCGGGCCGAGGGGCTTGACGTGCTGGAACTCCTGCGGCACGCCCGGGCCAACGCGGGTCGACTCGCCGGGTTTGCCGGCGGCGACATGATCTCGAGCGCCGAACTCCTCGCCGCCGACTGCGACGTACTCATTCCGGCCGCGCTCGGCGGCGTGATCACCGCGGCCAACGCGGCGAGCATCCGGGCGCCGATCGTGATCGAGGCTGCAAACGCCCCGGTCGAGCCCGACGCCGACGACATCCTCGCCTCCCGCGGCATCGTGGTCCTGCCCGACATCCTCGCCAACGCAGGCGGCGTCACGGCCAGCTGGTTCGAGTGGGTGCAAAACCGCCAGCACTACCAGTGGGGCCTCGACCGCGTCCGCGGCGAGCTCGACCGGATCCTCGGCCAGGCCTTCGAGCAGGTCTGGCAGCTGTCGACCTCTCGGCAGGTGCCGCTCAGAACGGCCGCCTACATGCTCGGCGTCGGCCGCGTCGCCCGCGCCACGGTGCTTGGCGGCATCACGTGACGTTGCCCGACCGGCGGCGCAGAGCCGGTCGAGGTGGGGACCGTTTTCCCCGCGCTCGCGCTTGGGGCTTCCTGATGTCCGGGAAGCCCGGAGCGCGAGCGACGGGTATCCGGGTGGCGGCCGAGAGGATCACGCGGAGCGAGTTGGCGTGGAGACCGTTTTCCCCGCGCTCGCGCTTGGGGCTTCCTACCGAAGACGCACAGGCCACGCTTTGGGCCGCGCTGTTACTGGTTGGCTGCAAGGCTCGCGATTTGGCCGTCGGACATGGATCCCAGGAGTGCGAAGACCGACTGATTGCTTCCGGCATCGATCTCTTCGCCGATCCAGTGGACCGAACCGTCGGCCATCGCGAAGAACGCACCGCCTCGGTGTTCACTCCCCGGGGACTGAAAGAAGCCGTTGTTGATTCCGCCAGCATGGCCAGCGGGGCTCACCGACGTGACGAACAGCGTCGCCACGCCACCGACCGCCCATCCGTCCTGACTCTGCCGGTGATCGGTCTCCACCACGGCTGCGCCGCCCGGGATCGGTCGCAGCCGCTGGAGCTCACCGATCAGGAGCGTGTTCGACAGACCGTCGCGGATTGCGGCCGTCGCGACCGCGGCCTTCGGCACGAACACGCCCCGGCGTTGGCCGGTCGAGCCCGCCGCATCGGCCTGCTGTAGGAACGGCCGCTCCGTTGCCACCAGCGGATCGAAGCCGTCGAATCTCCCGTGGCAGCCGCCGTAGTCGGTGCCGCCGCCGAGCCAACCGGCGTCGAGCAGATTCCGCTGATCGTCGTTGTCCTGCCGGATGCCCGCACGACGGCTGGGGCAATAAAAGCTCGCGATATCGGTCTGGGCAAGGGCGGCGTTGCCCCGCACGTTCGTCTGACGATTCCACTGGTTGGCAACCGTCGTCTCGTCGATGAACGGCAGAATCCCGAGCATCCAACTCGTTCCCTGCTCGTTCGCGGCGGTCGTGCTCGACAGTCCGGCCTCGTGCCACGGGTTGTAGCAGTCGCCACATGCCGTCGGAGGTGTTTTCACATCGGCGGCCATCGGAAGCCGGCCCTGGCTTTGTTCGTACATCAGCACGGCCATCGCGACCTGCTTGAGCTTGCCCTGGCAGGACGACCTGCGGGCAGACTCCCTCGCCGACTGTATGGCTGGCAGCAGCATGCCGATGAGCACGGCGATGATCGCAACGACGACGAGGAGTTCGACGAGACTAAAGCCACGGCGGACCGGCTGTGGCGAAACAGGCGTGGAGGGACGCTTCATGAGTGCAGACTGCACCTCGAACCCGGGGAGGGTTCTTCGGTCAATCATCTCCGTGTTGGAGCGCCACCAGCGTTGCGGTCGGGCGACCGCGATCGACCGGGGAGGTCGATTGAACCGCTGCGACGGCACATCGCTTCACGTTGGAAGCGTGTGCCGCGAAGCCAGTTCGGCCGATGGAGCTGTGGGTCAGGCGGGGGTCAAAGGTGACATGTTCATGTCATCGGCATCGGGCGATGCCGCCTTTGACGGGACGGAGAATACCATCCCTGCATGTGGTTTGTGTGAGAAATTACCGTCCGCAGGCAGAAAAACATCGCCCATATTCCCCATCCGGACCGCCCGCAATGGCGCCGAAGTGCCGGGCCGGCGGCTCAATGCCCCGCCGGCCGATACCAATCGCCGCGGAGCCAGTCGGCCAGCAGTCCGATCTGCTCGCCGGAGAGCGGTGGCAGCGCTCCCTCGGTTGCTTTGCCAAAGCTCGGCATGCGATCGTTGTTGTCGCCATAGAACCGCTCGTGGGTCGGGTCGGCGATGATTCCTACGAGCCACTCGCGACCGCCCCAGCCGGTGATATCGGGCGCGGATCCAAGCTCGGTGCCATTGTCGCGAAACGTGTGGCAGCTGCCGCAGCGATCGGTGCTCGCCACGAGCTCCCGGCCCTTGTCGACGAGGCCGACAAGTTCCTTCGGCACCGCCCTGCCCGCCTCGGCCGCCATCGCAGCGACCACGGCGTCGATGTCGGCCTTCGACCACTCGGCTTCATCGGTGAGGTCGTTCTGCACGAAGTTGACCATGTCGCCCTCCTTGTGGGCCGTGTTGCCGAAGTAGGCGGGCCCTGCGACCTGGGCCGGGTCGAGCAGACCCCGCATCCACTGAGCCGACCCGAAGCCGTGAAGGTTGGCCGCGGACGACTTCGCGATTACGGCCTCCGCGTTGGCGGCGAGCGGATCGACGTGGGCATGGCAGCCGGCACAGTGCTGGGCGAAGAGTCGCGGCCCCTGGCTCTTGGGATCCTGGCGAACGAGTTCGAGCATCCCCGCCGGCGGTATTTTTTCAGGCCGGCCGGCCAGTTCGATCGCCCGCGCGGCGTCGGCCTTCGCCTGCCGTGACGCCTCGAGGAAGGCCTGCGAGTGGCGCACCCGCTCGAGCTTCTTCCACTGCTGCTCCATGGCGTTGATCTTCGCCGAATCGTTGCCGAGTGCGGCGGCGAGCTTCTCCGGATCTCCGCCTGTCTGGTCGTAGATTTTCTCGGCCTCGGCCAGCGACGCCTTGTCGACCCACAGCGCGTAGTAATCCTCGTTGAGGGCCAGCGCCGTGAGCAGCCCCACCCCGGCGAGGATGGCGAGCGTAAAGGCCACGTTGAACCGATGGCCGAGTTTCCAGTTGCCGAGGATCGGCATCAGGAACATCACGCCCATGATCAGCCCCGGCACGACGATCGCACCAAAAAACTCGCCCGTGGCGCCCCAGCCTTCAAAGACCTTGAGGAACTGGAAGAGGAACAGGAAATACCATTCCGGCCGGGCCGCCGCGTAGGGCAGCGACGGGTCGGCCGGGGCGCCGAGTTCCGCCCCGAGTTCGCCCGGCACCACTGCATCGCCCGCGAGCATCGCCCGCAGCGCAGGCATCAGGATCACACCCAGGACGACCGCCATTACGGCGAGCATCGCGACGGCGTCCTTGAGCACCTGGTCGGGCCAGAACATCGCGTCTGGCCGGGTGATCGGCTGCTTCGCGTGCAGGCCGTGTTTGCGAAAGAGCGACAGGTGCACGACGAGCATCACGATCAGCGCACCGGGAAGAAAGCCGGCGTGCAGCGCAAAGAATCGGGTGAGCGTGTGGTGGCCATACTCCGGCCCACCGATGACGAGCTGCTGCAGCGAGGGCCCCACGAACGGCACGATGCCGGCGAGGTTCGTAGCCACGATCGTGGCCCAATAGCCCTTCTGATCCCAGGGCAGCAGATAGCCGGTGAGCGCCATGCCGAGCACGAGCAGCATGAGCACCAGCCCGAGCCAGAAGTTGACCTCGCGTGGCGCCCGGTAGGCTCCGTCGATCACCACCTGCAGCAGGTGGAGTGCGAGCAGCACCACCATCGCCTGGGCCATGAAGTGGTGGATGCCGCGGAGCAGCCAGCCGCCGGCCATCTCGTGCTGGATGTAGTAGACGCTCTCCCACGCGGTCTGGGCGCTGGCCGAGTAGCTCGCCCAGAGGAAAAGCCCCGTGATCACCTGCGTCATGAAGGCGAAGACGAGCGTACTGCCCCAGACGTAGCGCCAGCGGGCGCCGCCGGGAACCCGCTCATAGAGCGCCTCGTGGACCAGTGCGCGATAGCCGGTGCGGTCGTCGAGAAAGTCGCCGAGCTGGCCCATGATGCCCTTGCGAGCCTGTGCCGCGGCGGTGCGATCAACGTCGTGGCTCATCCCTGCACTTCCTTCCCGGCGATGCCGGCCCGGAACTTCTGCCACTTCACCTCCACCTCGCCATTCTTGCCGACGCGGCAGTCGAGCGCGTCCATGGCACGAGGGCTGGGGCTGGGGGCGACAATGCCTCCGTCGAGCGTGAACGTGCTGTTGTGGCAGGGGCAGCGAAAGCAGCGGCCCGTCGGCTCCATCTCGACGAAGCAGCCGGCGTGCGGACAGGTTGCCGACAGGGCCTGGACTTCCGTCGCGCCCTTTTCCCGTCGCAGGTAGACCGCACCGACGGGCTCGGCCGCGAACCCCGTCCAGGCATCGACGCGGTCGGTGATCACGGGATACTGCCGGGGCACACCGTCGTCGGGGATGGCGGCGAGCTCGGCGACCGGCAGAAACTTCGCCACGCCGGCACTCCGCCGGAGCGGGTCGAGAAACGCCCACAGCCCCGCCCCCACGGGCACCATCGTCGCGAGGCCACCGCAAACAACCGCGAAGGCCTTGGCGAGAAAACCACGACGCTGCTCAGGATGACTCATACCGGAGCTCCGTGAAGAGACAGCCATGCCTCATCGACCGCGACCACGACCTTGTCATAGGCGGACTCGAACGGCCCCTCGACGATCGTGCCGGCCGCCGCTTTGTGCCCACCGCCGCCAAACGTGGCCGCCAGCGCGTTGCAGTCGAGCCGGCCCCGGCTGCGGAAGCTCACTTTGATCCGGCCGTCCGGCTGCTCGATGAGGATCACGGCGACCTCGGTGCCCTTCACCGCCAGCGTCAGGTTGACGAGGTCCTCGGTGTCGGCCGGCTGTGCCTTCACCTCCTTGATGTCTTTCTGCCGCACGGTGGACACGATCACTCTGCCGTCGTGCGAGGTCACGGCACCAGCGATCGTCCGCCCCACGAGATGCAACCGGGCGAGCGTGTCTTGTTCGAAGAGCTCCCGGTAGATCGCGGTCGGGTTGGCACCGGCATCGACGAGCCGGCCGGCGATCCGGAAGCTCTCGCCGGTGACCGACGGAAATCGAAACCCGCCGGTATCGGTCGAAAGGCCTGCGTAGAGCGGCGTGGCGATCTCCTCGGTAAGCGGCACCCGAAGCCGCAGGCCGATCTCGTACACGATCCTGGCGGTCGCCTCCGCGGCCGTGTCCTTGAACCAGCGATCGGAGAGATCGTCCTCGCTGACATGGTGATCGATCACGAGCACCCGGTCGCGCATCGACTTGGCCACTTCGCCCATCGCACCGAGCTGCGCCCAGGCGCTGGTGTCGAGCACGATGAACAGGTCGCGGTCGGCAAGGTCGGCGGGCCGCACCTTCTCCGCGAGCGATTCGATTTTTCCACGGGGGTCGATCCAGCGGAGGTTGGCCGGCGTGGCCTGTGCGTTCACGATCCGCACATGCTTGCCGAGCGCCTCGAGGATCCCGGCCATGCCGAGTTCGCTGCCCAGCGCGTCGCAATCGGGCCGCACGTGGCTCGTGAGCACCACGCGGCTGCAACCGCGAAGCACGTCAAGCAGGCTTGCCCAATCGAGTCGCATCATGCGTTCCTGTGAGGTTCGGTCGATGCCGCCGCGATTTCCGTCGCGGCGGCGACGTCGATGGCGAGCTGCGCCTTGAGGTCGTCGACGGAATCGAAGCGTCGAGTGTCGCGCACACGGTCGAGGAAGTCAACGTCGAGGGTCGTCCCGTAGAGATCGCCGGAGAAGCCGATGAGGTGCGCTTCCACCGAGACCCGCGTTTCGCCGAACGTCACGTTGGGGCCGACGTGCACGGCAGACGCAAACACGTCGCCGTCGACCTGCACCCGCGCCGCATACACGCCCAGGGCCGGCAGGAGCGTGGCGATGTCCGTGAGGTTGGCGGTGGGAAAGCCGATCGTCGCGCCGCGGCCGGCTCCGGTGGTGACCACGCCCGTGAGCCGGTAGGCCGCCGTCATCAGCGACCGGGCCTCGCCCACCCTTCCCGCGTCGATCAGCCGACGCAGCCTGGAACTCGACACCGGCTCCCCGTCGACGACCAGCGGGGCTACCACCTCGAGTTCCACGCCATCGCTGCGGCAGAGCCTTTCAAGCAGCG
>JAIOPD010000040.1 GCA_021414115.1 Planctomycetia bacterium | reverse complement strand
AGCACCCGGTCGCGCATCGACTTGGCCACCTCGCCCATCGCGCCGAGCTGCGCCCAGGCACTGGTGTCGAGCACGATGAACAGGTCGCGGTCAGCGAGGTCGGCGGGCCGCACCTTCTCCGCAAGCGATTCGATCTTGCCGCGGGGGTCGATCCAGCGGAGGTTGGCCGGCGTGGCCTGGGCATTGACGATCCGCACGTGCTTCCCGATCGCCTCGAGGATCCCGGCCATGCCGAGCTCGCTGCCGAGCGCGTCGCAGTCGGGCCGCACATGGCTCGTGAGCACCACCCGCTCGCATCCTCGCAGCACGTCAAGCAGGCTGGCCCAATCGAGTCGCATCATGCATTCCTGTGAGGTTCGGCCGCTTCCGCCACGATGCCAGTCGCGGCCGCCACATCGATGGCGAGTTGCGCCTTCAGATCATCAACCGTGTCGAAGCGACGAGTTTCGCGCACGCGATCGAGGAAGTCAACGTCGAGCGACTGTCCGTAGAGATCGCCACGGAAGCCGACGAGATGGGCCTCGACGGAGATCGCCGACTCGCCAAACGACACGTTAGGCCCGACGTGTACCGCGGCGGCAAAGGGCTCGCCCGCCACGTGGGCCCGTGCCGCGTAGACGCCGTTGGCCGGCAAGAGCGTGGTGATCCCCGCGAGGTTGGCCGTGGGGAAGCCGATGCCGGAGCCGCGGCGGGCGCCGGTCACGACCGTCCCGGAGAGGCGGTAGGCGGCGGTTGTCAGCGTGTTGGCGTCGCGGACGCGGCCGGCAGCGATGAGGGCCCGCAGCCGCGAGCTCGACACGGGCTCGCCATCGACCACCACCGGCGGCACGACCTCGAGTTCCACCCCGTCGCGGCGGCAGAGCGTCTCCAGCAGCCGCACGTCACCGGTCCGCCGGGCGCCGAAGCGAAAGTCGGCCCCCTCGACGATTCCCTGGGCGCGAAGCCGGCCGCGGAGGACGTCCCCATAGAAGGCTTCGGCCTCGAGCGCCAAGAGCGCGGCGTCCGCAGGCTGCACCTGCACGGCATCGACGCCCAGGGCGAGCAGCAGTTCCGCGCGGCGGCGAGGCGTGGTGAGCGGCGTCGGCGCCCGCTCGGGCCGCAGCACGCTGGCGGGGTGCGGGTCGAACGTGAGGACGACGCCGGGCACGCCGAGTCGGGCCGCAGCCGCCCGCAGTCGGGCTGCAATCGCCGCATGACCGACATGCACGCCGTCGAAGTTGCCCACCGCCACGACGCAGGCCGTCAGCGGCGTGGTGCCTTCGGGGGCAAAAACGATCGGGGCGGAAAGGTGCTGCACGGGTGCGGACGTAGCCGACGTGACTCGAAATCCACTCTCGGGGTCCATAGTGTAACGTGGCGAAGGTATGCTGGGTTCGACCTCATGGAATCACCACTCGTGACCCAACCGAGCCACGTTGGCGAAGACAGACAGATCTACCTCTCCGCCGACCTGGCGTGTCGGCTGGCGGCGATCGACATCGGCTCCAACTCGGTCCGCCTGCTCGTGGCCGAGGCCCTGCGGGGGGGGAACTACAGGATTCTCGACGAAGAGCGGGAGCCCACACGACTCGGCCGCAGCGTTTCGTCCGAGGGTCGGCTCGATGACGACTCGATGGACCGCACGGTCGCCGCGCTCCGCACCTTCAAGGAGATCGCGACCGGGTATCAGGTGACCCGCCTGCGAACGATCGCGACGTGTGCCGTCCGGGAGTCGCGAAACGGGCCCGAGTTCTGTCGCCGCGTCCGCGAAGAGGTCGGACTCGAGGTCGAAGTGATCTCGGGCGAGCGCGAGGCCCGCCTCGCCTTCTCCAGCGTGCAACACGCCTTCGACCTCTCCGGCCGCAACACCGTCGTGGCCGACATCGGCGGCGGCAGCACCGAGATCGTGTTCGCCACGGGCAACCTCATCGAGTCGATCTTCTCGACGCCGCTGGGCGCCGTCCGCCTCACCGAGCAGTTTGGCCTCGGCGAGTGTTGCGAGGGGGCCGACGCGCTCCGTGCACTGGAACGTCTCGACGAGGAAATCAACGGCGTCCTCAAGAAGCGGACGACGCGGCCGCTGTTCGCGCCGCACCTGCTCGTCGGCTGTGGCGGCACGTTCACGACGCTCGCCGAGCTGATGATGGCCGCCAAGCGGGAGTTCGACGTGCCGGTGGCGGGCTACACGATCTCCCAGGCCGAGGTTCACCACCTGCTCGACAGGCTGCGGAAGATTCCCCTGCGGGCCCGCCGCGGCATCCCCGGCATGACGCCCGACCGGGCCGACATCATCATCGCGGGCCTGACGATCGTCGACGCGCTCATGCGGCGGTTCCGCGTCAACACGCTCGCGATCCACACCCGCGGTGTCCGCGACGGGCTCCTCCGCGAGATGATCGAGGAGACGGCGGTCGGCGGCGAGGCAGACGATGCCGCACACCGCGAGGCCGCCATCGAACGGCTCGCGGCCGCCTGCTCCGGCGAGCTCGAACACGGCCGCAAGGTGGCCACGCTCGCCGGCAGGATCTTCGAGCAACTCGCCGTGCCGCTGGAGCTCCCTTCCGGCGACAGGCTGCTGCTGGAATGCGCCGCGCGGCTCCAGGACGTCGGCTACGTCATCAACTACGACCAGCACCACAAGCACAGCTATCACCTGATCCGCAACAGCCGCCTGCCTGGCTTGCGGTCGCACGACATCGAAATGATCGCCAACGTGGCCCGGTATCACCGCGGCGCCCATCCCAAGCGCAAGCACGAAAACCTTTCGCGGCTTTCGTCCGACGACCAGCGTCGCGTGCAGCGGATGGCGGCGATCCTGCGAGTGGCCGGCGGCCTCGACCGCAGCCGGTCGCAGCAGGTCCGCGACGTGTTCGCCCGGGTTGACGATGGCCGCGTCGTGCTCGACGTGGTGGCCGACCAGGAGCCGCAGGCCGATATCTGGGGCGCCGAGCGCCGCACCGACCTGTTTGAAAAGGTCTACGGCATGAAGATGGACGTCCGCTGGGCCGGAGCCGTCCCGAACGAAACGCCGGCGGCGCGGGAGTAACGGGCATCCCTACGACCGGCGCAATCCGTGCCGTTCGCGCCAGCGGAAGCCTCACGAAGGCCAACGGCCGCGGCGACCGATACTCTATCGAGGCCTCAACATTCGCCGTCTGGGAACGTTCCTCGTGCGCCGTCTGTCGCTTCCGCTGACCGCCGTCCTCTTCGCCCTGCTCGTCGCGGTGTCGGTCTCCGGCCGCGCCGAGGCCGCCGGCCGCCGCTGGTTCAGCGGGCCCCGCTCCGCCGCGTCACTCGGCACGCCGCAGAAGCAGGCTCCCTATGCCCCCGGCGCCTCGCCCTATGTGACCGGCCACGGCACGCGACCCAAGTATTTCGTGCCCCCGACGAATCCCCGCACACCGACCTGGAAGATGTACGGCACGCCTCCGGGAGTGACCCCTGGCGACTGGCCGACCTACGCCCCTCTTGGATTCGGCGGCTATCGATTCCCGGCCGTCGGCAGCCAAGCGTATCGGTAGCGAACGTGACGGGGCGCAGGCAGCCCCGAGCGCAGGGCATGAACGTAGCGAGGGGCTGCCCGTGCCCCGAGAGCCGGCGTTGCTGACCAGCGCAGGCAGGATGCCGAAGCGCAGGCAGCATCGAGTGAGCGAAGGGCAGGATGCCCGGAGCGAACGTCCGGCGACGGGGTACGGGCAGCCCCGAGCCCTGAGCGAACGTCCGGGCGAGAGGGCACGGGAAGACCGGAGCCACAGGACCGCTGGAAGTACCGTATTCTCAAGGGTTGATCGCGCGGCACCGGCCGAGTGATCGACCTCCCCGCCTGTCGCAGCGGGATCTTCAGCGAGCGTGCCGTGTCGGATCTGTTGGTCGTCACCGAGTCGGGCCTGTATTGCGAGCAGGGGGATTTCTACATCGATCCCTGGCGGCGGGTGCCGCGGGCGGTGATCACGCATGCCCACGCCGACCACGCGCGTGCCGGCTGCGACCGTTACCTCTGCGCCACCGAAGGAAAGCTCGTGCTTCGCTCGCGGATCGGCGGTGGAGCGCCGATCGACACGCTCCGCCGCGGCGAGAGCATGTCGATCAACGGGGTGAAGGTGTCGCTCCACCCCGCGGGCCACCTGCTCGGCTCGGCCCAGGTGCGGGTCGAGCACGGTGGCACGACGTGGGTGGTGACCGGCGACTACAAGCTCCACCACGACCCGACCTGCGCTTCCTTCGAGCACGTGCCCTGCGACGTCTTCGTGACGGAGTCGACGTTCGGCCTGCCCGTCTACCGCTGGCAGAGCCCCGACGAGATCGCCGCCGAGATCAATGCCTGGTGGCGAGCCAACCGCGACGCCGGCCGCACGAGCGTGCTGCTGGCCTACTCGCTTGGCAAGGCGCAGCGGCTGGCGGCGATGGTCGACCCGTCGATCGGACCGATCGTGGCCCACGGCGCGGTCATGAAGCTCGTCGAAGCCTACCGGGCCAGCGGTGTGCGGCTGCCCCCGATCGACCGCGTGCCGCCGCGGGCGCGACGCGTGGGTGACGGCCGGGCGCTCGTGATCGCACCGCCGAGCGTGCTCGGCAGTTCGTGGCTCAATCTCTTCGGGGAATCGAGCGTGGCGATGGCGTCCGGCTGGATGATGCTGCGGGGCGTCCGCCGCCGCCGCGGCTTCGACAAGGGTTTTGCCGTGTCCGACCATGCCGACTTCCCGGGCCTGCTCGCGGCGATCGACGCGACCGGCGCCCGGCGTGTGCTCGCGACCCACGGGTTCAGCGATGCGCTGGCCCGCTACCTCCGCGAGTCCCGCGGCCTCGACGCGGCGGTGCTGCCGACGCGGTTCACGGGCGAAGCCACGCCCGATGCCGCCGCGACGGGCGATGATGACGACGTGAGCGACGCCGAGGGCAATGAAAACGACGCACCCGCCACGGAGGCTCCGTGAGGGGCACGCGGCGATGAAACGCTTCACCGAACTCTATTGGCGGCTCGACGGCACGGCGAGCATCACGGAGAAAGTGGCCGCCCTGCGGGACTACTTCGCGGCTGCCCCCGCCGCCGACGCGGCTGCGGCGCTGGCCGTGCTCTCAGGAGGACGGCAGCTCCGCAGCATCTCGACCGTCCAACTCCGCGAGTGGGCCGCCGCGGCCACCGGCTACCCGGCGTGGCTCGTCGAGGAGTGCTATGCGCATGTCGGCGATCTCGCCGAAACGCTCGCGCTTCTGTTGCCCGAGTGCGACTCGCCGGCCGCCTCGGCCTCCGACCTCGGTCTCGCCGAGGCGATGCAGACCACGATCCACGACCTTCGCGGCGCCGACGATGCCCGCAAGCGCGAGGTCGTGACGGCCGTCTGGCAGCGGCTCGCTCCGCGGGAGCGGATCGTCTGGCACAAGCTGCTCACCGGTGGCCTCCGCGTGGGCGTGTCGCGAACACTCGTGGCCCGCGCGCTCGCCGAGCTCGCCGATGTCGAACAGGCCGAGATGGCCCACCGGCTGATGGGTGAGCCGCCGGCCGACGGCGCCGCCTTCACGCGACTGCTCGCCCCGGAGGAGACGACGACCGACAGCCGGCGGCCCTATCCCTTCTTTCTTGCGTCGGCGCTCGACCGCACGCTCGTGGAGCACGTGGCCGAGGATCTCGGCGGCGTGACCGCATGGCAGGCGGAGTGGAAGTGGGATGGCATGCGGGCCCAGCTCGTGCGTCGCGGCGACGACGTGACCGTCTGGAGCCGCGGCGAGGAACTGGTGAACGATGCCTTCACCGAGATCGTCGCCGCAGGAGGCTCATTGCCGGAAGGCACCGTGCTCGACGGCGAGCTGCTCGCGGTCCGCGACGGACAGTTGCTGCCGTTCGCGATGCTTTCGAAGCGGGCCAGCCGCAAGCGGGTCACGAAGAAAATCCTCGCCGAGGTACCGTGCGTGTTCGTGGCCTACGACCTGCTGGAGCAAGGCGGCATCGACCTGCGGCAGCAGCCGCTCGTCCAGCGGCGACGGTGGCTCGAGGCCCTGGTCGCCACACCGTTCACCGACCTGCTCGCGGGCACGGCGTCGGCCGACGCGGGACGCATCTTCCTCTCGCCGCTCGTGACCGGCGACTCCTGGGCCGAGCTCGCCGTCTGCCGCGCCGAGTCGCGGTCGCGGGGCGTCGAAGGGCTGATGCTGAAGCGGCTCTCGAGCCCGTATGCCGTCGGCCGCACGAAGGGCGACTGGTGGAAGTGGAAAGTGGAGCCCTTGGAGATCGATGCGGTCATCCTCTACGCGCAGGCCGGCCACGGCCGCCGCGCGGGTCTCCACAGCGATTACACGCTCGGCCTCTGGCACGACGGCAAGCTCGTCACGGTCGCCAAGGCCTACTCCGGGCTCACCGACGCGGAGATCGTGGAGATCGACCGCATCGTCCGCGCCACGACGCTCGAGAAACACGGGCCGGTGCGGATCTGCACGCCCACGCTCGTGATGCAGCTCGCCTTCGAGGGCGTGTCGCTCTCGACGCGACACAAGTCGGGCGTGGCCGTCCGCTTCCCGCGGATCATCCGCTGGCGAAAGGACAAGGAGCCCGCCGACGCCGGCACGCTCGCCGATCTCAAGCGGATGATCGCCACGGACGGCTGATCGCGAGCTGCCCCCGGAAAACCCGGAGCGCGAGCGACGGGTAGGCGGATGACTCTCCGCGCGGTGGCGCGGAGCGGAACGGGGTGGAGGACGTTTTCCCCGCGCTCGCGCTTGGGGCTTCCTGACGGGAGATGACGCCTGCGAGAAACCGCGACGGTGTGCGCGTGCTCGGGAAGCCCGGAGCGCGAGCGACGGGTATACGGATGGCTCTCCGCGCGGTGGCGCGGAGCGGGACGGGGTGGAGGACGTTTTCCCCGCGCTCGCGCTTGGGGCTTCCTGACGGAGAATCGCGTCAGCAGCAGCCGGTGCCGTCCACGCCGCACTTTTCGGGCGCCAGGCATGCCGTGTGCTTCGTGCCGAGATGGAAGAGCAGCCCCGCCGGCGTGACCTCGACGCCCCCGAGGGGATACTGCGAGATCACGCCCTCCTCATACTCGACTTCCACGGGCAGCTCGTCGCTCTGCAGGAGCGGGCCGGCGACCTCCATGATCGCCGCCAGCTTCGTGGTCTCGAGCCGGTGATCGACGTCGTCGGCGACCCACACCTGGAGCACGCACGCCGTCTTCGAGCGGACCGTGCCGCCGCAGTCGATGAAGTCCTTCTGAACCCTGCCGACCTCTGTGATGTGGTAGTGGACGGGAACAAACGACCTGTCGGGCAGCATCCAGTGCATCTTCACGTCCGGATTGCCGGCGAGCACGTGGCGAAACTCTTTGACGGTCATGGCTGTCATGGCGAAGCCCCTGGGGTCGTGGTTTCGAGCGAGACGAGGAGTTGCTTGACCATTCGCTCGATGAGATCGCGGACGCCCCGAAACTCCTCCTGCGTCATGTCGCGTGGATCGGGGATCTTCCAGTCGACGCGCTGGCGGGCCTGCACGAGCGGGCATTCGTCGCCACAGCCCATGGTCACGGCCACGTCGACCTCTCGGCCGTTGAACTCGTCCAGCCCCTTCGACGCATGCGTGGTCAGGTCATAGCCCAACTCCTGCATGGCGGCGATGGCCTTGGGGTTGACCCGACCCGAGGGCTTCGACCCGGCGCTCGCGGCATCGACGCGGTCGGCACCGTGGATCCGAGCAAACGCCTCCGCCATCTGGCTCCGGTTGGAGTTCTCGACGCAGACGAACAACACCTTCTTCATGCACAGCCCCCTTCAGTCGCTCCGCCACAGCACCCCGGCGCCTGCACTGAGCGGCAGACCACCACGCCCCCGACGGCGCCCAGCACCGGAGCCACGAGGTAGAGCCAGAGACTTCCCCAACGCATCGCGACGAGTGCCGGGGCCAGCGACCGCGCGGGATTCATCGACGCACCGCTCACGGGTCCGGCGAACATCGCCTCGAGCGCGATGACGGCGCCGATAGCCACTCCGGCCAGCAGGCCCTTTTCCTTGGCTCCGATCGACACGCTGAGGATCACGAACATCAGGATGAGCGTGAGCAGAAACTCCATCACGAACGATTGCAGCGGCCCACCCGCGGGCTCCGTGGCCCCGAGCGTGACGCTCGTCGGAAACATGAGCCTCAGCACGAGGCTCGCCAGAATGGCGCCGGCGCACTGGCTGAGCACATACGCCACGACCAGCCGGCCCTCAAACCTCCGCGCGGCGTAGAAGCCGAGGGTCACGGCGGGGTTGAGGTGGCACCCCGACACGTCGCCGATCGCGTAGATCATCGCCAGCACGATCAGCCCGAAGGTGACGGCGACGCCCACGTGGGTGATCGCGCCGCCGCTGGCCTCGTTGATGACAATGGCCCCGGTGCCCGCAAACACCAGCGCAAAGGTGCCAAACGCCTCGGCGGCCAGTTTCCGGCGGTCACTGTGCATCGCGGCAACCACGTCATCATCTCCAGGTTCTTGAAAAACCAGTCATGAGATTCACCCAGGAAGCCCGGAGCGGAAGCGACGGGATCGGCATGACGTGACTCTTCAGGCGTCAATAGACTACGGGAGACGGGCAGCGCACGAAAATCGGAGCGACGGCGTGGCGACGCGTGGAACGAAAGAGCGGAAGCATCGGGCGTCCGCAACGTCGCTGCCGCCCGGGCCTGCCGACATCATAGAGGCCTGCCAACGCTGGTTCGCGGACCGCGGCTGGAAACCGTTTCCTTTTCAAGAGGAGGTCTGGCGGGCCTTTGCGGCGGGCACGAGCGGCGTCCTGCATGCCCCGACCGGGACGGGCAAGACGCTGGCGGCCTGGCTCGGGGCGATCGCGCGGTCGCAGGCGGTCGATGCCGCGGAAGGCACGCCACGGTCTGGTCTCCGCACCGTCTGGGTGACGCCGCTGCGGGCCCTCGCCGCCGACACCGTGCGAGCGCTCGAAGAGCCGCTCGCCAAGCCGCAGCCCGTCGCCCATGGCTGGTCGGTCGGTGTCCGCACCGGCGATACCTCGGCCGCCGACCGCCGCCGGCTGCGGGAGCACTGGCCGTCGGCCCTCGTGACCACGCCCGAGTCGCTCTCGATCCTGCTGTCGCTCGACGATGCCCACGACGTCTTCGCCGGCCTCGACACCGTGATCGTCGATGAGTGGCACGAGCTCCTTTCAACGAAGCGGGGCGGTCGGCCCTTATCCCGCGCCGGCTCGAGATCGAGACGCTGATCCCGGAGCCGATGGAACGGTTTCCCTGGGCGGGTCACATGGGGATGCGGCTCCTGCCGCAGGTGGTGGCGGCGATCGACCGGGCCGCGACGACGCTCGTCTTCACCAACACCCGCTCGCAGGCCGAGCGGTGGCACGACGCGATCGCTGCGGCGCGTCCCGACTGGAAGAAGGCGCTCGCCCTCCATCACGGCTCCGTCGATCGCGACCTGCGGGCGAAGGCCGAGGAGGGGCTCCGCCGCGGGAAGATGAAGTGCGTCGTCGCCACGTCGAGCCTCGATCTGGGCGTCGACTTCGGACCGGTCGAGCAGGTCTTGCAGATCGGCAGTCCCAAGGGAATCGCGCGGCTCCTCCAGCGGGCCGGCCGCAGCGGGCACGCGCCGGGGGCACTGGGCCGGCTCGTCTGCGTGCCGACGCACGCACTGGAGCTGATCGAGTGCGCCGCCGCCCGGGCCGCCGTGGCCGACGGCGTGGTCGAGGCCCGCCGCCCACTCGTCAACTCCCTCGACTGTCTCGCCCAGCACATCGTCACCGTCGCCTGCAGCGGCGGCTTTCGTGCGGAGGAGCTGCTCGCCGAGGTGCGTCGCACGCGGGCCTTCGCCGATCTCGACGACGCCTCGTGGCGCTGGGCACTCGACTTCGCGGCCCGCGGCGGTCCGGCCCTCGCCGCGTATCCCAACTACGCGAAGATCATCGAACGCTTCGGCCGCTGGTATGTCGCCAGCAAGGCGATCGCCCGTCGGCACCGCATGGGCATCGGCACGATCACCGGCGATGCGACGGTGGAGGTGAAGTGGCTCCGCGGCGGCCGGCTGGGCACGGTCGAAGAGTCGTTCATCTCGCGGCTCAACGAAGGCGACCGGTTTCTGTTCGCGGGCCGGCCGCTCGTGCTCTTTCGGTTCGACGGTCTCACCGCGTGGGTCAAACGCAGCCGCGTGACGACGGCGCTGCAGGTGCCGCGGTGGAACGGCGGCCGTATGCCCCTCTCCACCCTGCTCTCCTCGGCCGTGCTCGACCTCGTGGGCGATGCCACCCGCCCCGGCCGGGCAAAGACGATGCCCCGCGAGGTGCATGCGGTCTTGCCGCTGCTCGAGATCCAGTCGCGGTGGAGCCGGCTTCCCGACCGCGACACGCTCCTCGTCGAACGCTGGGAAGGCCGCGATGGCCACCACCTGTTCGTGTTTCCGTTCGAGGGCCGGCTCGTCCACGAGGGGCTCGCGTCGCTCGTCGCCTGGCGGATCGCCCGCGCGAAGCCCGCCACGCTCACGCTCGCCTGCAACGACTGGGGCTTCGAGCTTGCGGGCCGCGACGCGATCATCGCCGACGACCGCTCCTGGCGGCAGCTCCTGTCGCCGGCCAATCTTCTCGAAGACCTGCTCGCCTGCCTCAACTCCACGGAGATGGCCCGCCGGCACTTCCGCGAGATCGCCCGGGTGGCGGGGCTTGTGTCGGGATCGCAGCAGAGCGATCGGCAAACGCAGGCCTCGGCCGGCCTGATCTTCGACGTGCTCGCCGAACACGACGCCGGCAACATGCTCCTCGCGCAGGCGCGGCGCGAGGTGCTGGAGCAGCAGTTCGAGTTTCGCCGGCTCCACGACGCGCTCGAAGCCGTCGCCGCGAAGGAGATCCGAATCGTGGACACGCCCCGCATCTCGCCGCTGGCATTTCCGATCTGGGCGGAGTTTGTCCAGTCGCGGCTGACGACGAAGGACTGGCTGACACAGATCACCGACATGGCTCGCGAGTTGGAGCAGGCCGCGGCGACCAGCGGCTGACACCTCGCCCTCCCGCGCCGCCTCCCGCACGCGTCGCGATCCCTCCCGTCGCGCTCCCTCCCGTCGCGCTCCCTCCCGTCGCGTGCTTTCCGTCGCGTGCTTTCCGTCGGGAAGCCCCAAGCGCAGGCGCGGGGAATACGGCCTCCACCCCAAACCGCTCCGCATCACCACCTCGGATCGCCACCCGTATACCCGTCGCTCGCGCTCCGGGCTTCCCCGGCAACCGACACAATCGAGACCCCGCGAGGGGCTGCCCGTGCCCCGAGAGCCGGCGTTGCTGGCCAGCGCAGGCAGGATGCCGAAGCGCAGGCAGCATCGAGTGAGCGAAGCCCAGGATGGGCGCAGCGAACGTCCGGCTCTCGGGGCACGGGCAGCCCCGACGCCTCGCCACCCGACGCCTCGCCACCCGACGCCTCGCCACCCACTCCTCGCCATCCGCGGGTTCTGCGAGAATGCATCGCGAAAGGAGTGCGGCCGTGCGAATCCATCCCGCTGATTCCACCACACAAAAACACGACGCCGACATCCTCCTGCTTCCGGGGCGGGCGGCGCTGCTACCCGCAACGGCGACGCTGCTCGTGGCCGACCTGCATCTCGGTAAGGCGGCCACGTTCAGAAGCGCCGGCATTCCGGTGCCCGAGGGCTCGGCCCAGGGTGACCTCGCCCGACTCGAACAACTGGTGCATGACACGTCGGCGCGGCGGCTCGTGATCCTCGGCGACCTCTTTCACGCGCGGAGCGGCTGCACCGAGCAGGTGTTCGCCGAGTTCGCCGCCACGCGATCGCGATTTCCTGCCACCGAGGTGCTGCTCGTGGCCGGCAACCACGACCGCGCCATCGGCAGGATCCCGTCGTCGCTCGGGATCGACTCGTGCCTGCGGACGCTCGACGAGCCCCCCTTTCACTTCGTCCACGAGCCTTCCACCGGCCTCTCGGAGCCGGATCGGACCTGTTTCACGATCGGCGGCCATCTCCATCCCACGATCGCGCTCCGCGCGCCCGGCGGCGACCGCATCGTCGAGCGGTGCTTCGTGGCCGAGGAGTCGCTCCTCGTGCTGCCGGCCTTCGGCTCGTTCACCGGCGGTCATCGCGTGTCGCCGGCGGATGGGCTGCGACTCTGGATCGCGCGGGACGACGGCGTCGTCGATGTGACACGCCTCGCGCAGCTCGCGATGCGGGCCCGATAGCAGACGCCGGAGCGCCGTCCTCACTCGACGTGCAGCCGCTCAAACCCGACATGCAACCGATCGAGGAGGTCGCGGGCCGTCATCGAGACCTGCCCGAGATCACCCGCCGCGGCATCACCCGCACACCCATGCACCCAGGCGGCGAGCCTCGCGGCATCGAAGGCCGGCAGGCCCTGAGCCAGCAGGGCCGCCGTCACGCCGGTGAGCACGTCGCCGGTGCCGGCCGTGGCCATCCCCGGATTGCCCGTCTCGTTGCGTGTCGTGCGGCCAGCCCCGGTCACGAGCGTGCCCGGCCCTTTGAGCACGATCACCGCATCGATCGCAGTCGCCATGTCGGAAGCCGCGTGTTCGAGGAAATCGCGGTCGTCGGCCTCGCGGCCCAAGAGGCGAAGCATCTCCCCGGCATGCGGCGTGAGAATCCTCGGCCCGCCATGCTCGCGCAGCCTGTCGGGCACCGCCGCCAGCGCCCAGAGGGCGTCGGCATCGAATACGGCCGGCACGGCCAGCTCCTGCCACAGCCGGAGCACCAGTTCGCGGACGGCGTCCGATCTGCCGATTCCGGGACCCACCGCGACGGCGTCGACTCGGCTCACCTCCGGCAGGAGGCGATCCGCACATCCCATCGCGAACGTGCCGTCGTCGCCTCCTGGCAACCCCCGCGTCATCACGCAGGGATCAAAGCCCGCCGCGATCACCACCACGCTGTCGGGCACGATGAGCTCGACGAGCCCCGCTCCGCTCCGCAGGGCCGCCATCGCGGCGAGCGCGGGAGCGAAATCTACAGCATCCGGTGGCAGCATCGTGGGCGAGAAGCTCATTTACCTTGACTGAAACCTGTCGGAGGGGCTACCTTCGCCGCGAAATCCACCGGTTTTGGCCGCGTCAGGAGACCAGCCCCCGCCCATGTGTGCCGCCCAGCGATCCGTCGACAAATCAGTCGACATTTTCAACGTCCAAAAAGTCCGCCAGTTGATCGAGCTCATGAAGGAGCACGATCTCTCCGAACTCGACCTCAAACAGGCCGACAACCGCGTGCGTCTTCGTCGGGGCGGCGAGGTCGTGGCCTACTCGGCCCCTGCCCCGGCGGTCCGTCCGGCAGTCGGTGCGGTCGAGGCGGCCGCGGCCCCCAAGGAATCGGCCGCCGACGCCCGGATGCTCGTCATCAAGAGCCCGATGGTCGGCACGTTCTACAAGGCCAGCGGCCCCGACTCCCCCGCGTTCGTCAAAGTCGGCGATCGGATCGGTCCCGAGAAGACCTGCTGCATCGTCGAGGCGATGAAGGTGTTCAACGAGATCCCGGCCGGCGTCTCGGGCCAGGTGGTGGCGATCCTGGTCGAGAACGGCGCGGCGGTCGAGTTTGGCCAGCCGCTGATCAAGGTCGACCCGGAGGGGTGACCCGGGGGTGGATGGCGGCCCCGGCGAACACGCCAACCTGGGAGACTCCATGTTCAAACGGATCCTGATTGCCAATCGAGGCGAGATCGCGCTCCGCGTGATCCGTGCCTGCCGTGAGCTCGGTGTTGAGACGGTTGCCATCTATAGCGAGGCCGACCGCGGAGCCCCCTACCTCGAGCTCGCCGACGAGACGATCTGCGTCGGCACCGCCAAGGCCGCCGACAGTTATCTCCGGATCGACCGGGTGATCAGCGCGGCCGAGATCGGCAACGTGCAGGCGATCCACCCCGGCTACGGCTTCCTCTCGGAAAACTCCCACTTCGCCGAGGTCTGCCGCTCCTGCGACATCGGCTTCATCGGCCCCACGCCCGAGGCGATGGAACGGGTCGGCGATAAAAACTCCGCCCGGGCCCTGGCCCGCGAGGCGGGCGTGCCCACCGTTCCGGGCAGCGATGGCCTGATCGCCAACGAGCAGGAGGCGGTGCGGATCGCCAAGGAGATCGGTTTCCCCGTGCTCCTCAAGGCCACGGCCGGCGGCGGCGGCAAGGGCATGCGGGTGGCGGCCAACGACCTCTCGCTGGCAAGCGCCTGGCAGCAGGCCTCGGCCGAGGCCCAGGCGGCCTTCGGCAACGCCGGCATCTACATCGAGAAATACATCGAGCGGCCGCGGCACGTCGAGATCCAGATCCTCGGCGACCAGCATGGCAACATCTTTCACCTCTGGGAGCGCGACTGCTCGACGCAGCGGCGGCATCAGAAACTGATCGAGGAGAGCCCCTCGCCCCGCCTGCCGCAGGCCATCCGCCAGAAGATGGCCGAGGCCGCCGTGCGGCTTGCCAAGACGGCCGGCTACTACTCCGCCGGCACGGTCGAGTTCATCGTCGATCAGCAGGACAACTTCTACTTCATCGAGGTCAACGCCCGAATCCAGGTGGAGCATCCCGTCAGCGAGATGGTCACGGGCATCGACCTCCTGAAGGCCCAGATCCGCGTCGCTGCGGGCGAGAAGCTCGATCTCGTGCAGGCCGATATCACGCCCCGCGGCCATGCCATCGAGTGCCGGATCAACGCCGAGGATCCCGACGCCAACTTCCGCCCCTGCCCCGGGCGGATCGAGCGTATCATCGCCCCGGGTGGGTTCGGCGTGCGGTGGGATTCGCATGCCACGACGGGTTACGTCGTGCCGCCCCACTACGATTCGCTCGTCGGCAAACTGATCGTCCATCAGCCCACCCGCAAGGAAGCGATCGGCACGATGATCCGCGCGCTCAAGGAGCTCCGCATCGAGGGCATCAAGACCACCGTGCCGCTCCATCTCAAGGTCCTGTCCAACACCGCCTTCCACGAAGCCCAGGTCGACACCACCTTCGTGGAGCGGATGCTCGCCGGCTGACACCCCAGGAACCGTTCATGACCGAGTCCCTCTCCCGCCCCGACCGTGCCGTCCACCACTTCCGCCGCGTCGCGATCCTGTTCGCCGGCGGCCCGGCCCCCGGTGCCAATGCCGTGATCTCGACGGCGGCCACGTCGTTCATGCGGGAAGGCACCGAAGTGATCGGCATGAAGCACGGCTACTCGTCGCTCGCCGATTTCTCACCGGCGAAGCCGCTCGTCGAGGGCCGCGACTACATCAAGATCGCGTCGGAGTTCCTCAAGCGGACGCGGAGCGGTCAGGGCATCATGATCGGCACGGCCCGCACCAATCCCGGCAAGCACGTCTCCCATCCCAGCCACTTCGACGATGCGGAGCGGGTGCAGCCGCTCAAGAACGTCTACGAGGGGCTGCGGTCGCTCGGCGTCGAAGCCCTGATCTCGATCGGCGGCGACGACACCCTCAAGACCGCCAACAAGTTCAAGCTCTATCAGGATCGGCTGCCCGCCGATGCCAAGCGGATCCCGGTCGTCCATCTGCCGAAGACGATCGACAACGACTACATGGGGATCGACTTCACCTTCGGCTACTTCACCGCCGTTGACACGCTCGGCGGCGAGATCCGCAACCTGCTCTACGATGCAGAGGCGAGCCGTTCCTACTTCCTCTGCGAGACGATGGGCCGCAGCGCCGGCTGGCTCTCCTACGGGGCCGCCATCGCCGGCGAGGCGAGCCTCGTGATCAGCGTGGAGGACATCCACGGCAAGTTTCGCGGCGAGGAGACGGTCACCGATCCGAACGGCCAGACACGGGTCAAGCCGGTGATGAACATCGACGCGGTGATCGGCCGGATCGTGAAGACGATGCGGGTCCGCGAGGAGCAAGAAGGGAAGCAGTACGGCGTGATCGTGATGGCCGAGGGCCTCGCCGAATACCTGCCCGCCAAGTCGCTCGAGGGCATTCCCCGTGACGACCACGGCCACATCTCGATTTCGCACGTCCAGCTCGGCCGCATGTTCGCGAAGCTCGTCTCGGACGAATTCAAGAAGCAGACCGGCCGGTCGCGGAAGATCGTGGGCCTGCAGCTCGGCTACGAGGCCCGCTGTGCCAAGCCCCACGCCTTCGACGTCATGCTCGGCAGTCAGCTCGGCGTGGGCGGCTACCGGGCGCTGGCCGAGCGGGGGCTCAACGGCGTGATGGTGAGCGTGTCGGGGCAGCTCGACCTTAACTACGTGCCGTTCGAGGAGCTCGTCGATCCCAACACGCTCGTGACGGTCGTCCGCTACGTCGAGCGCGGCTGCGACTTCCACAAGCTCGCCCGGTTCCTCGAGACCTACGTCAACGAGTAGCGCCGCTCGCCTCAGGAAGCCGACCGGCCGGAAGGCCGCGGACTCTTGCGGTACGCTGCGAGGGGCTGCCCGTGTCCCGTGGCCGGACGCTCGCCGAGGGCCTCGTGCCCTCGACTCGCTGCATGTCCGCGGCGCTTCGCCCTCCAGGCTCCGCTTGCTCCCACAGCCCGGCTCCGGGACACGGGCAGCCCCTCGCGGAGCCACAGGCTCACTTGGAGGTGAGCGTGCCTTTGGTGCTCGGGATGCCGGGCTGCCGCGGATCGTGCTCCACGGCGACCCGTAGGGCCCGGGCAGCGGCCTTGAAGACAGCCTCGGCGATGTGGTGCCCGTTCCTGCCGTGGTGCAGGATGGCGTGGAAGTTCATGCCCGCCGTGGCGGCCACGCTCTCCCAAAACACCTCCACGAGTTGGGCATCGAACGTGCCGATCGTGGGCACCGGGAAATCGACGGCACACACGCAGGCCGAGCGGCCGCCGAGATCGACGGCGACCGTCGCCAGCGACTCGTCCATCGGAATGATCGCGTGGCCGTAGCGGCGGATACCCTTCTTGTCGCCGAGGCACTCGACGAGGGCCGTTCCCATGGCGCGGCCCACGTCCTCGACCGTGTGGTGGCCATCCACATGCAGATCGCCCATGCACTCGATCGTCAGGTCAAAGAGCGAGTGACCGGCCAGCAGCGTGAGCATGTGGTCGAAGAAGCCGAGCCCCGTGCGAACCTCGGCCTTGCCCGTGCCATCGAGGTCGAGCGTGAGGCGGATGTCGGTCTCGGCGGTTTTTCGTGTGACAGTGGCGGTGCGGGGCATGGGAGGTTTTGTGGTACGGGGGTAAACCGGTCAGATCGTCTTCAGGCAGGCGAGAAAGGCGTCGATCTCGTCGTCGGTGCCGACGGTGATCCGCAGCCCGTCGCCCCAGCCGGCGTAGTTCATGGAGCGGATGAGGATGCCGTTGGCCTTGAGGGCCTCGTAGATCGGCTTGTGCGGCCGTGTGGGGTGGGTGCACCACACAAAGTTGGCCTGGCTCTCGAGCGCGTCGTAGCCCAGCCCGCGCAAGGCGTCGGTGAGCCGCCGCCGGGTGGCGATGATCTTGGCCCGGTTCTCCGCGAGCCAGGCCTGGTCGTCGATCGCCGCGGTGGCCGCCGCGATCGAGAGGGTGTCGCAGTTGTAGGAGTCCTTCACCTTGAGCAGCTGCTCGATGACGGCGGGCTGCGCCACGGCGAACCCAAACCGGAGACCCGCGAGGGCGTATGACTTCGAGAACGACCGCGACACGATCACCCGCGGATTGTCCCTGACGAGGCCGAGGCAGTTGGTGTCGGAGAAGTCGCCGTAGGCTTCGTCCACCACGACGGCGCACGCGAGCCGGTCGGCGAGCTCGGCCACACGGGCCGGCGGCAGGAGCGTGCCCGACGGGCTGTTGGGATTGGCGATGATGGCGAGCCGCAGGTCGTCGCGGGGAGCAGCGAAGTCGTCGCCGAGCGACCAGTCACGCTGGTAGTGCACCTCCTCGCAGGCAGCTCCCTGGATGCCGGCGAGCGTGCGGTAGAGGATGTAGCTCGGATAGGGCATCCGCAGGCATTGCCCTTCGCCCACGAACGATCGCACGAGGATCGTGAGCAGGTCATCGCTGCCGTTGCCGCAGATGATCCAGTCGGGTTCGACGCCGAGCACCTCGGCCGCGCGACGCCGAAACGCGTTGGCCATCGGGTCGGGATACTTGGCGAGCGTCCGGCCGGCCGCGGTGGCGGCGAGCGCCCGGGCCACCGCCGGCGACGGCGCGTACGGATTCTCGTTGGTGTTGAGTTTGATCCACTTCCCCGCCTGGGGTTGCTCGCCGGGCACGTAGCCGTCGATCCCGGCTATCGCGGGCCGCACAAGCGCGGCGGCGGATGAGGTTGGCACGGCGGACATGACGCACTCGGGCAAAGGGTGGTGACGCCAAAAGTCTACCTCACGCCCCGTCCGCTCCCGCGGCCGGCATAACCGCTCCACACGGTGCCACCCGCATACCCGTCGCTCGCGCTCCGGGCTTCCCGAGGGTTCGGCGTGCCGCGGCTACGCGTCGAGCCGCGCCTCGACGCTGCGGCGATGGGCGGTGAGCCCTTCGGTGTCGGCGAGCAAGCGAATGTCGTCGGCCATCTCCGCGAGATCGGCCTGCGTGAGCCGGATCACGCTCCCGCCGCGCAGAAACTCGTTGGCGGAGAGCCCGGCGGCGAACCGGGCCGTGCCGCCGGTCGGGAGCACATGCGACGGCCCCGCGGCGTAATCGCCCGCAGCGACGGGGCTGTCGGGCCCGAGAAAGGCCGCTCCCACATGCCGGATCCGGGCGAGCGCCGCCTCCGGGTCGCGGGTGTCGATCGAGAGGTGCTCGGGGGCGAGGTCATTGGCGAGGTCGGCCGACTCCTCGTCGCTGCGGGTCACGACGATGCCGCAGAACCGTTCGAGGCTGTCCCGCGTGAGGTCACTCCGCTCGAGCACCGCCACGCGGCGTTCGAGGGCCGCGGCAACGGCGTCGGCAAGCGACCGGCTGGCCGTGAGCAGGATTGCCGAGCCGGGCGAGTGCTCCGCCTGCGCGAGCATGTCGGAGGCGATCGACTCGGGGTTCCCGGCGTCGTCGGCCACGATCACGATCTCGCTCGGGCCGGCGATCGAGTCGATCGACACGTCGCCATAGACATGTTCCTTGGCGAGGGCCACGAAAAGGTTGCCGGGGCCAACGATCTTGTCGACGCGGACCATGCCCTCGATGCCGTAGGCCATCGCGGCCACGGCCTGGGCACCGCCGGCACGCATCACCGTGGTCACACCGAGCTCATGACAGGTCGCCAGCACGTGCGTGTTCTCGGAGCCAAACTTCGTCGGCGGGGCGACGACCACGATCTCCTTCACGCCCGCCACCTGCGCCGGCACGACGGTCATCAGGAGCGTCGATGGGTAGGCCGCGGCGCCGCCCGGCACGCACACGCCCACGCGGTCGAGCGGCAGATACCGCTGCCGCAGGCTGCCGCCGCCGGACAGTTTCACCTCGACGTCGCGGATGAGCACCGCCTTCTGAAACCGTTCCACGCGGTCGCGGATCCGGCGAATGGCGGCGAGGAAGCCGGGCTCGACCGACTGGTGGGCCGCGGCGAGTCGGGCGGGGGCCACAAAAAGCGACTCGGCCTGCAGGTCGGCCCCATCGATCCGCCGCGAGTAGTCGAGGAGGGCCGCAAGCCCCTGCTCTTTCACATCGCCACAGATCCGTTCCACGACCTGCCGCGGCGAGAGGGCCTCGCCAAAGACGTCGATCGTCTTCTGCCGGCCGGCCGGGCTGATGACGTCGCCCTGCGAGACAAGTTTGCCGCGAAGCGCGTCCAAGCGGCCGCGGCCGGCGGGATGATCGAGGTCGATGCGTTCACAGAGCGGGCGGATTGCGGTCATGCCGCTCAAGAATACCCGCCTCGACTCCGCTGACGAGGAGCCTCACTCCACGCGGCGGCCGTTTGACGCCACGGCGTTGAGTACGCCTCCGAACCGGTCCGCCCAGCGGCCGGCCAGCCACTGGACCGCAGGATCGGAATCGCCGGCAGTCGTCTCCGCCCCGATCTGCCGCAGCACGGCCTTTCCGCGGGCGGCGAGCGGTTGTTCCGCCTCGGCCGAGCGGTCACCGAAGACGGGATCGGGCGGCTGATTGCCCCGGGCCGGGGGCAGGTCGGCGAGCCGTCCGTCGATGGCCACGGCCTTGGCCATGGCGGCGTCGGCCTGCCCGCGTTCTCCGAGGGCCACCAGCGCGATCGCCTCGCGGACAAACGTGTCGGGCTGATCGCCGGCGATGGCTCCGGCACGGCGGTAGGAATCGACCGCGCGGCGCACGAGCGTTGGATCGCCCTTGGCATCGCGGAGTTGGCGGTCACCCACCGCGACGAGCCGCGCAGCCCGCAGCCTCGCGATCGCGTTGCTGGGCCGACCGCGGGTCGCCGTCTGCGCCACTGCGGTCGGCGCCACCGCCGTCTGCTGGGCGGCCGCGCGGCGGCTCCGCAGATCGCGAATCGTCGCGGCCACCTGCTGCACCTGCGGCAGGGCGGGCCTGACGCTCGCGAGGTTCGCGACGGGCGTCGCCACGGTGTTCGTCGAGACGAATCCGGGCACGACGGCGGGATAGCCGTAGCCGATCGTCGGAAAGGGAATCAAGCCGCCAGAGAAGAACGAGCCGCCCACGGGCGACGAGTAATAGATCGACTCGCACGACGGATACCACGACGTGCCGTACGACACGGGCCAGCCATACGAGCAGCCATACGAATAGGCCGGGGCGTAGCAGGCGGATCGCCAGCCCCAGGGTCGGCAGCCCCAACCCCATCGCGGGCCGCACCAGCCGCCCCAGTTGAATCGCGGCGCGCACCATCCGCCCCAGCGTGGGCCGCACCATGCCGCGCGAGGCGCACACCATCCGCCCCAGCGTGGGCCGCAGAAGCCGACCCGCTGCATGCTATAGCCGGCGGAGTAGCCGACATTGCCGTAGCCGAACGTGGGATAGCAGCCCCGGGCCGTGGCCTCGCGACTCCACGAGCCGATCACAACTGCGGCACACACCGCGATCACGCACACAAATCGACGTGTCATGGCAACCCTCCAGTGGTTAGCAGCATTCTACGAAAGCCGTCGCGAAAAGGTCGACATTTCGGTACGGTGATTTTCCCGACCGCCGGTTCCGGGAAGCCCGGAGCGCAAGCGACGGGTAGACGGGTGGCGACCGTTTCGGCGGCGGGGAGCGGCTCGAGATGGGGGCCGGATTCCCCGCGCTCGCGCTTGGGGCTTCCCGAACCGAGGCAGTGCCTCGCGGCCGAATCGAGCCGGAAGGTGCCTCACGCGAGGTCGGAAAGTGCCCCCCGCCGATTTCGCCGCGACCGCGGCGGTGGTACCCTCCGGCCGTGATAGCACGCCCCCGCCAGCACTCCCCTGCCGCCGCCTCGCCTGCCCGTGGCACCGCCCTCGGTGTTCACCTCGGCCTGCCGCGGAACGTTGCCGCGAGGCTCGCCGCCCTGCGGACTCCCGAGCGGATCCAAGACTTCGTTAACCGTCTCCGGTGGAACCACGAAGCCCACGGTCCCACCGCCCGGTCGGTGGCCGAGGCGCTCCGCCACGGCGAGGCGCAGTGCGTGGAGGCCGCCTTCATCGCGGCATGCTCGCTCTGGCTCGCCGGTGAGCCGCCGCTCGTGATGGACATGGGGGCGGCGCGGGGCGACGTCGACCACGTCGTCGTGCTCTTCCGGCGCCGTGGTCTCTGGGGCGCGATCTCGAAGAGCAACAGCCCCTTTCTCCGCTACCGCGATCCGATCCACCGTTCGCTCCGCGAACTCTCGATTTCGTTCTTCCCGCAATATGTCAAGAAGCGGCGCAAGACCCTCCGCACCTACTCGGTGTCGATCGACCTGCGACGCTTCGATCCCGCGCTCTGGATAACCCACAAGGGCTTCTGCCACGAAGTCGTTGACTCGCTCACGGCCGCGCGGCACTTCCGAATCCTGCCGCGGGCCGCGGAGGCGTCGCTTCGGCCGATCGACGAGATCGAGGCCCGCAGCAACCTGCTCCGCGACCACGCGTCCCGCGGCCGCTGAAATCCACGGCCCGTGACTCCGGCGGCAGTCGAAGGCACAATCGACTCATGGCTTCGCCATCTGAACCATCCTCCGCATCCGATACCCGCTCTGCCGAGCCATGGACCGCAGGCCGGATCATCGTCAACGCCTCGACCTACAACGAACGCGATAACATCGCCACGCTGATCGACCGCGTGTTGGCGGCCCGGCCCGATCTCCACATGCTCGTCATCGACGACGATTCCCCCGACGGCACCGGCCAAATCGCCCTGGAGAAGACGGCGACGGAACCAAGGCTCCACGTGCTTGTCCGTCACGGACGCCGCGGACTCGGCAGCGCGATCCTCGAGGGTCTCCACGAGGCCCGTCGCCGCGGCTTCGAAATCGCGGTCTACATGGACGCCGATATGAGCCACGATCCCGATGACATCCCCCGGCTCCTCATCGCGATGGAACCCCCGGGCGGCACGCCTGCCGACCTGGCCATCGGCTCCCGCCGCGTGCCCGGTGGAAAAACGCTTGGCTGGCCGCTGTCCCGTGAAGTCACCAGCCGTCTCGTCTGCTGGTTCACGCGGTGGGTGCTCGGCGTACCGGTCCGCGACGGCTCGGGCGGTTTTCGCGCGGTTCGTCTCTCGCTGCTCGATCGCATCGCGGCCCCCGAGTCACGGGGCTACGCGTTCCAGGAAGACCTCCTCTGGCGACTGCACCGTGCGGGGGCCCGCATCGTCGAGGTGCCGATCACGTTCACCGACCGCACGCACGGGTCGAGCAAGGCCGACTTCGCCGAGACCCGCCGCAGCATCGGCGATCTGCTCAGGCTCGCCCGCCGCACCTGGCTGGGTTGTTAACGGATCGCGCTGCTCGTTCGCGTCAGAATCCGCTTCACTTCCTCCGCCTCGTCCCGCTCCATCGCGAGCGCCGCGACGCGGGCATCCGGATCGGCCAGCCGGCCATCGATCTCGACCGCCTTGGCCGTCATCTTGTCGGCCTCGGTCGCTTGCCCCGCAGCGTCGAGCGCCAGTGCCAGCGTGAGCCAGGCATCGCCCCGCTTGCCGTCAGAAAGTTCGATCGCCCGTCGGGCCAACGCCACCGCCTCTTCGTTCCTGCCTGCCGCGCGGAGGGCCGAGGAATAGCCGTGCGCGGCGGTATACGACGTGGGGATTCGCTGGAACGTATTCTCCCACAGCGCGAGCTGGCTCGCCCACACGGCCTGCCTGCCGAGGCAGATCGCTGCCAGCACGACGATCGCCGCCAGCGATCCCGTCATCACGGTCTGCCGGCGGAGTTCGTTCCGCGCCGCCCATGCCGAATCGAGCACACAGGCGGCGATGCATGCCACGCCGGCCAGCGGCAGGTAGAGATAACGGTCGGCTGCGGCCCGGTAGATCGGCACCAGATTCGATACCGGCACGAGTGGCCCGAGCAGCAGGACCAGCCCAAAGAGGATGCGGCGGTCCTGCCGCACGGCGAAGGCTGCGAGCAAGCCAAGCACTGCCAGCACGACGAGCGAGGCCCAGAGCGGCAGATGGCGGACGGAGTAGAGCCCGTAGTCGGCGCAGAGGTTGACCGGGAAGACGATCAACTGGGCATAAAGGGCCAGGATTCGGGGCTCGATCTTCAGCACCTCGGCGAACGAGCCCCCTGGGTAGTCGGGCTTTGTCTCGAAGATCCGCGAGGGCGACGGCTCCAGTAAAAATCTCGCTGCGAGAAACGCCGCCACGAGCACAAGCCCGCCGCCGATCGCCACGCTCCAGAACCGGGTCCGCTCGCCGCCGCGAAAGAGCCACCAGAAAGCGGCGAGCACGACCGGCGCCGCGACACCCGACTCTTTGCTGGCGACGGCGAGCAGGCACATGATCACACAGCCCACCGCCCGACGAGACTCCGCCCCCGCCGCTGCGGCGTGTCCCGCTGCGAGCACGACCGCCCCGAGTGTAAACGCCGCCGCCAGCAGGTCCTCCCGAAACGTCGGCTCGCAGACCGCCTCGACGACGACCGGGTGCACGGCAAAGGAGAGCGCCGCGAGAAACGCCGCCAGCGAGCGGCTCGTCTGTGGCTCATCCTCGTCGCGTCGCTCCTCGTGGCCCGTCAACACCGCCTGCACCACCAGCCACACCAGCACCACGTTCAACGCGTGCAAGAGGATGCTTGAAAGGTGGTAGCCAAAGGACTCCCGTCCCCAGACGGCCGCATCGAGCATGAGCGAGGCCAGATGCACCGGCCGGTTGAAGTCGAGCACGTCCATGCCGAGTACGCGGAACGAGAGCACGCTCGGCCAGTTCCACGGATCGTGCAGAAACGGATCGGTCAGGATCTGTAGCCTCGCGTCGTACACGAAGCCTGCCGAGAGCGTGGTCGAGAAGACAGCCAGCGTAATGCCGGCAAGAATCGCCGCCTGCCGCACGAGAATCCACCGATTCCATTTGTGGTCGCCGGGAAGCATGTTTCACCACTGCCGGGCGCCAGAAGGCCGTCAGTCCACGACCAGGCCCCGCGGAAAAGCCAGCAGGCAGCCGTATTCGGCGATCAGCCGGCGGGCGGAATCGGCCGCCCGGTAGCAGAAAAACAGCACGCGAACGTCAGGCGAGCCGGCTGCCCCTCGCACGCGGTCTGTGACCGCGAGAAAATCCCGCACTTCCGTCTCGGTGATGTTCGTCTTTACCTCCGAGAGCACGACGACCGGCTGGCCCTCGTGCGAGCCCCGGTAGACGACGTCGATCTCCGACGAGGCACCAGGCGGCCCGATGACTTCAGGCATCGCCGACTGCGTCTTAAAGCCATACCGCTCCTCCAACAGCGCCGGGATTCGCTCCATGGCGTAGGCCTCGAGGCCCTGGCCGACCGAGAGGGCGATGCCGCCGACCTGCTTGCGGAGGTCGCCGATGCCCCACACCACTTCTCTGGTGACATCGACGAGGTTCTCGATGTCCGCTCGCATCTCTTCTTGGGCAGCCACGAGCCGGTCGATCCGCTGGTTTGAGGCATCCTGTCCAGCTGCGATTCTCTCGAGACGCTCGTCCGTCCGCGCCTGGATTGCAGCCGCGCGATCGAGGGTGTCGCGGATCGCGGCCATTTCCCGTTGGTGCACGATGGGCTCGTAACACTCGTAGAGGCAGGTGGCGAGCAGATTGGTCTGCAACTCGGTGAACCCCGGCTGGAGGTGACGCTTGATGTCGGCAAGGGAGGTGATCATGGGGGACTCGTTCCGCAGGTGTTCAGGTGTATTCTTGCCGGCACAGCGACCGGCGGCAATCGACGCCAAAGTGATATACGCCTGTACACTCTTTTGTCAAGCGTCCTCTCCGTGATTGGCGTACAGTATTGGCATGAGCCTTCCCCGCTCCACGCCGCAGGCCGTCTTCCTCGACCGCGACGGCACGCTCATCGAGAACCGCCACTACCTCGCCTCACCCGAGGGCGTCGCCCTGCTGCCGGGCGTCCGCGAGGCGCTCGCGAGAGTCCGCGACGCAGGGGCGAAGCTCTTTCTCTTCACAAACCAGTCGGGCGTGGGCCGCGGGATGTTCACGCTCGCCGACGTCGAAGCGGTGAACCGGCGAATGATCGACGCACTCGAGTTGGGCGACGATCTCTTCGCCGGAGTCTGCATCGCCCCGGAACGGCCCGACGAGCCGCCGGTCTATCGCAAGCCGTCGCCCCGGTTCATCCATGAGATGCTCGCAGCCCACGCGATCGTCGCCGAGACGGCCTGGATGGTCGGCGATGCTCCGACCGATTGGGAGGCGGGAATCAACGCCGGCATTCACTCGGCCGCGATCGTGCGCGACCCTGGTGCCGAGGTTGAAAGGGAGCGGCGGCTCGCGCTTGGCGTCGAGGCCTATGAGAGCTGTTGACGGCGGTTAAAAACGGCGGCGTGGAATGTCGCCGGGCGCTCCGAAAGTGATCATCTGCCCGCACGCAGAGCGTAACGAAATCGCCTCATTCGGCACGGCGGTCACTGAGAATGAGGCAGGCCAGATCACCGGCCGGGCTGTAGATCGGCGGTGTCTCGTAGCCCAGTTCGACGAGGGCATCGAAGAGCCCCTTGCCTCGGTCGGGGAAACCGTTGCGGTTGACGTAGATCGCAGCGAAGCCCTTGCTGCGCATCGCTTCGACGGCCTGCCGCACGCTGCCGAGGTCGAACTTCACCTGCTTGCTCTGCTGGTCGATGGAAGCACCTGCGACGAGTGTTTGCTGCACGGCCTGCTGCCACTGCAGCGTCGCGCTGCCGGGGAGGGCGCCGCTCGACCAGTGCAGGCTCGAGCTGTAGAGGTACGGGCGGTAATGGTCGGATGACGGAATGCCCGGCAGCGGCGTGCCATCCATCACCGGAAACTGGAAGACCATGGCTTTGTCGGGCAGAGCGGCTTGCAGTTTGCCGACGAACGCCCGGTCCGAGTCGACGAGTTTCGCGATCAGGGCCGTTTGCTCGGCGGCAGGCGCCCGCGGCACCTGATCCCAGATCACAACCAAGCAGGCCGAGATCGCCGCCGTGAGAGTTCCGACGCGCAGCAGGTCGGCGGGGGTCCGGCCCGTGGCGTCGCGATGCCACTGCGAGAGCCTCTGTACTCCATAGAGCAACGCGATCACAAGAATGACGACGCTGTAGCGACAGGCCGTGCGAAAGAGCGTCAACCCTGTAAATGCGGCCAGCAGGGAGTTGAGTCCGCCAGTGTTAAAGAAAAGCACGATCCAGAGCACCCACCATGCCTGGATGGGCACGGCGGCGAGGTTGTCATTGAGCAAGGCTTTGGCGGCGGCAGCCACGAGCGCGAGGAGGCAGCAAATCCCGAGCATGCCGAGGTAGGCGCAGCCCTCCTCGTCGTTCAGCACCGACGCCTGACGGTGCGCGATGCCAAACTTTGCGAGCGTCTCGGAGTGGTGCGTGAACGACGGGATGAACATGTCCACGAGCTTGAACCCGTAAATATCCATCCACTTGTATTGCCTCTCGGCGACGATCGGTCCATCGCCGGACTCATGAGCCATTCGATACGTGAGCGTATCGAGGTTGCAGACAAAAAAACCGGCGGCAGCGGCGGCGACGACCGCAGCGGCTGACAGCAGCGCTGTTCGGGCCCGCTGTTTCCACGCGGCCACCGCCCCTCCAAGGAGCGTGAGTTGGCAGAAGACGAACGTGTAGTAGGGGAAGAAGAGCCCCGTCACGAAGGCGATGGCCAGCGCCTGCCACCACGATCTCGACCGCCACTGGAGCCCCTGGCCGCTGGCGACCTCTGTCCACACGATCGGAAACAGCGGGACATGCCAGGCATAAACGCAGTTGATGTGGTGGGGCGATTCGGCAAACAGGTAGGGGGCGAGGCCGAAGGCGAGACCCCCGACGAATGACCATGCGGGAGTGGCGCGGAGCCAGCGTGTAGCGACGAAATAGAAGGTCGCTGCAGCGGCCAGATGTCCGAAAAGCAACGCGAGGTTGAATCCGGTAAACAGCCCGCACAGCCGCGCCAGCAGCCCACACACCAAAAACACCACCTCGTCCGTCGTTGGAAATCCGCCCCAGTTTGCCACGTCGGGCGCTGCCAGTTGCGGGACTTTTTTCCAGCCGAAGGGCATCCAATATCCTTCGCTGATGGCCTTGACGAGGCCGGCTGTTGCGAGGAAGTCGGAATACACGGGATCGACATACGTCGTGGGCAACGCCCACGATGACGGGGAGAACTTCCCGTATGCGACGCACCAGATGACGGCCGTGAGTACGAGAACGCCGACGCACACAGTCCATTCGCAGGTCTTCGCGAGAAACCTGCCCTCGCTTGGTACGGCATTGTTTGGAACGTCTTCGGGCATGCGGTCCGCAACCTGTTTTGTCGACTTGGTCGTTCTCATATGAAGCGATCTTTGTGTGCCGCGTGATACCTAGGACATTTGACCTGGGCTTGCGGTGATCCAGGCGGTGAGGCTGCGGTTCACGGCGGCATCATCCAGTCGATGCTCGGAAAGGGCATGTTCATGCGAGCCGGCCGTGAAGGTAAATTGAGTGGATAGGCCGAGGTGCGCAAGATGAGGTCGGCCGGATGGCGACTCGGCAGAGGCGAGTTCCTCCGCCAACGCGCTGAATAGACCGCCCGCACGGGCGTGTTCTTCGACCACGATCGTCTGGCGGTGGGACTGAACAGCCAAAACGAGGCTCGGTGGTAGGGGTTTGATTCGTGACACGCTCAAGCACGGCACGCCGTGCGTCCGCGCGATCGCTGTGGAGATGCTCGTCATCGATCCTGTCGCAACGATCAGTCGGTCGTGATTGTGCACATCGCGTTGGTTCGTCCAGTGGGGTTCCGTATCCGTGATCGCCGCGTCGTGAACGGGAGGACGGTCCGCCTTACCGATTCGGATATAGCACGGATGATCAGCGCGGCGAGCTTCGGCCCAGCAAGCTTGCAACTCGAATTTATCACAAGGTGAGTAGATCGCGATGGCCGGAAGCGGCCGCAGGCAGGCGACGTCCTCGCCGCATTGGTGGGATACGCCCAGCGTGGAATACACCAAGCCGGCTCCATCGCCTAGGAGAATCACAGGTGCCTTGGCATGGCACAGATCGAGTTTGATCTGCTCCAGCACACGGATCGGCACGAACGCTGCGAGGCCGTAGACGCAAGGCCTGAAGCCAACTTTCGCCAACCCGGCCGCTACACCGATCATGTTTTGTTCCGCGACGCCAACGTTCACAAACTGCGAACCGTGGCCGTCCCGCAGCGAGTCGAACAAGGCGTAACCATGGTCGCCCGACAAGACGATGAATCGGTCATCGGCCGCGGCCGCTTCGACCAACAGCTGGGAAAGCATGTCGCGCATCATGAAAGCTCTTTCACCGCCCGTAAATAATCATGTTCGGTAAGTCGGGTGTAGTGCCAGCGATTGTCGTCCGCCATGAACGACACTCCTTGCCCTTTCGTCGTGCGCGCCACGAGAGCACCAGGGCGAGAACCGATCTCCCGCAGATCCGATAGGCAGCGGGTGAGTGCCTCCGGATCGTGGCCATCGCACTCTTTCGTCGCGAACCCAAATGCCTCGATTTTTGCTGGCAAGGGTTCGAGCCCGAGAACTTCCTCCGTTCGCCCCATTGCTTGATACCGATTCGCGTCCACGATCACTGTAAGGTTATCGAGTTTCTGATGAGCTGCGAAAAGGAACGCCTCCCACATCGGCCCCTCGTTCATCTCGCCATCACCGACGATGCAATACACGCGACGGTCACTACCAAGACGTCGAAGGCCGAACGCAATTCCTGCGGCGATCGGCAGGCCATGGCCGAGCGATCCGCTCGTTACTTCGCATCCGGGAACGTCGGCCTCGCACAGTCCTCGTAGGTGCGTGCCGTTGCGAAAATACGTGTCCAGGTCGCTGTCCTTGAGCCAGCCAATTTCCCGGAAACACGCGTAAAGAGCCATGACGCCGTGCCCCTTGGAGAGGATGAGGAAATCACGGCCCGGGCTGACCGCGTTCATGGGATCGAACCGCAGGAACTGGGAGTACAGCACCGAACAGATCTCGACCAAGGAAAAGGCGCAAGCAACGTGCACCGATTGTCCATGGAACGCCATGCGCAGGATGTGGCGGCGCAGATCCTTGGGGTCGAAGACTGGGCCGGGGCGATAGCATTGAGGAGTCATGACGTGTGATCCCGCGGTAAGCCTAGACGGCACCTCGATGACGATACCAAGAAACAGTCTGTTCGATCGCGTCATCGACGGGCGTCTCCGGTCTCCAGCCCAGTGCCCTCAGCCTGTCGATATCGGCCTGAAGTGGATAGGTTCCGGACGGCGGTTCAGCGACCGCACCGAAATCGATCGGCAGAGATGGATCGATCGCGTTGCGCACCCTGGAGATCATGTCTCGCAGGGGAGCGGCTTGTCCGGACGCGACATTGATCACGCCAGTCGCCTGCGATTGCGCCGCCACGACGAACGCGTTTGCTGCGTCGTCGACGAACAAATAGTCCCACACATGATCGCACTTGCTGACGGCGGGGCAGCGTCGCGACAGCAATTCCGTGGTGACGTAACTCATCAGTGTTCCGGCGTCGTCTCCCGGCCCGAACACGGAAAAGACGCGCAGCCAGGCGAATCCTACGTCGTGCAGCGCGGCGCGCTGGGCCAGCAGAATGGAGGTGGCGAGTTTGGCTGCTCCGTACGCCGTAACGGGCCGTGCCGGGCTCTGCTCGTGCAAGACGTCGCGGCTGGGCCCGTATTCGGCTTGCGAACCAGTTCCGACGAACACACGACAACCGGCTTTGGCCGCCGTCTCAAAGAACTCGACCGACCCGCAGACGTTCTTGCAAATCTGATCCGAATCATTGCGATGCACACCGCCCACCCCGTGCCAAGCCAGGTGTATTACGGTGTCGGGGCAGAAGTCTGCCAGTGATCGTGCAAACATGGCTGGTGAGTCGCAGGAACCGGATATCACATGAATCCGGTCGATGATCGGCCTAAGCCTCCATCGTGAGGATTCGGGACGGACGAGGACGGCGACCTCGTGGCCATCGGCAAGCAAGCGGCGCGAGACCGCCTCTCCGATGAATCCCGTCGCGCCGGTAACGAATACCCGTTTCACGAGGCCTCACCGCGGCTGAACAGCGACTGATTGGCATCGATACAGCTTCGCGATCGTGCCGGCAATGAAGCCGCATGCGGCTTCTCGCAATCCAGGGTACGTGCCCACGAACAACGTCTCATTCATGATCGCATCGGCGCCCGCCAGATCGCCGACGATCCGCATCGGAAATGCCCCCGTCTTGCGGGCCTGCGCAAACACCGGCTGCCGCACGAGATTACCGCCAAACAGCATGCGATTGCCGATCTTGGCGTCGTCGAGCGCGACCGCCAGATCCCTGCGGGAAACCGGGCTGCCAGGCTTCACGCGGATCATGAAGCCGAACCACGACGGTTCGCTGCGGTGGCCGCTGAAATCCCAGGTGAAGCCAGCCTGCGTCCACGCCGTCGCGTGCGTGGGCAGCTGGAAGTCGAGCCATTCCGACAGCGGGTCGAGCAGCGTCCGCAGCGTGTGCCAGTTGCGGCGGCGCGCGGCGGCGAAGGCCGGAAACTTCTGCAACTGCTTCCGCCCGATGGCGGCCTGGACGTCGGTCGGCTTCAGGTTGTAGCCGAGGTGCGTGTAGATGTATTTGTGGTCGTAGCCCTCGGGAAGCTCACCGAGGTGCCAGCCGAAGCGCTTGTTGCAGGTGTTGTCCTTGCCGCTGGGGCACCAGCAGTCGCGTCCCCAATCGCGAAAGCTCTCCACGAGCAGCTTCAGGCCGGCGTTTCGGACCACGTTCACCGCCCCGCCCTCGCCCATCGTGATGTGGTGCGGCGGATAGAACGACTGCGTGGAAAGGTCTCCGAACGTGCCCGTGAGGGTGCCGTCATACGTGCTCCCCAGCGCGTCGCAATTGTCTTCGATCAGCCACAGGTCGTGCCGGCGGCAGAAGTCGGTGACGGCCGTCACGTCGAAGGGATTGCCGAGCGTGTGCGCCATCATCACGGCCCGGGTTTTCCCGGGCACGTAGGCGTCGTCGAGTTGCTCGACGCGGGCGTTGAGCGTGGCGGGGTCGTTGTCGATGAACACCGGCACGCACCCGTTTTGCACGATCGGAGCGACCGTTGTCGGAAACCCCGCCGCGACCGTGATCACCTCATCCCCGGGCTTGAGCCGTCGATCGCCCAGCTTCGGGCTGGTCAGCGCGGAAAATGCGACCAGGTTTGCGGACGATCCCGAGTTGACGAGGATCGAGTTGCGAACGCCGAGCATCGCGGCCAACTCGCGCTCAAACGCCTCGCCTTCCACTCCCAGAGTGAGCCAAAAGTCTAGGAGCGATGCCACGCCTGCTTCGACTTCATCGGCGTCAAATACCCGCCCGGCATACGGCACGGGCGACACTCCGGGCGTGAATCCTTCGGGATCACCGGCCGCCGGGAGCGCGAAGCCAGCATGCCGGAGACCCGCATACTCGCGGACGAGCCGCAGGATTTCCGCACGCAGTTCGGCCTCGGATGCGGGTTCAGCCATCGGCGGTGCTCGCAGGGTGAGGCAGGCGACCGGCAGCCCAGGAAACTCCCTGCCGGGTGGCGGCGGACACGTAGTCGCAGATGTCGCGCATCGTCCGGTCAGCGGCGCAGCCCTGCGACTCGATCTCCATGTCTCGATACCAGGCCACCGTGCGTTCAACGGCCTCCGAAAAATTCCACGTCGGCCGCCAGCCGACCAGCGACTCGATTTTACCGCTGTCGAGTTGCAGGAGAGCCGCCTCGTGGAAGGCGGCCGGATCGGCGCCGTTCGTCCACGTTCCCGGCCAGTGCTCGAGTGCGGTTTCCACGAGTCGCTTCACGGGCTGGTTGGCCTCCCGCCCGGGGCCGATGTTGAACGCCGAAACCAGTCGCCGATCCTCCGGACTTTTCCGCAACGCGGCGGCGAGCGCCATGTAGCCGCTCGTCGGCTCGAGCACGTGCTGCCACGGGCGGGTGGCGTGCGGGTTGCGCACGTGGATCGGCTCGCCACGGGCAAGGGCGCGAATCGAATCGGGCACGATCCGGTCCTCGGCCCAATCGCCCCCGCCGATCACGTTTCCCGCACGCGCGCTGGCGATGCGCACCGGATGGCCGGCGGCAAAGAATGAATCCCGCCAGGAAGCAATCGCCAGTTCGGCCGCTGCCTTGCTCGAACTGTAGGGATCGTGGCCGCCCAGCGGATCAGTTTCCGAATAGCCGTGAGGGATCTCGCGGTTCTCGTAGCATTTATCGGTCGTCACCATGACGGCCGCGCACTGGTCGGGAAGCCGCCGCAGTGCGTCGAGCACGTGCACCGTGCCCAACACGTTCGTTTCCCACGTGTAGCAGGCCTCGCGGTATGACCGCCTCACGAGCGGTTGCGCGGCCAGATGAAACACGAATTCGGGACGTGTGTCGGCCACAACTCGATGGACCGAGTCGGCACACCGGATGTCCCCGACGATGTGCCGCAGGCGATTCGCCAGCTGTAATTGGCTGAACAGGGCCGGCGAGGTTTCCGGTTCCAATGCGAAACCCGTGATATCGGCGCCCAGCGAGAGTAGCCACTGGCAGAGCCAAGAACCCTTGAAGCCCGTGTGGCCCGTCACGAGCACGCGGGCCCCGTGAAAGATGCCTCGAAACGGCGCGCCCTCGGCCACGGCGGTCATGCCCAGACCTTCCAGGGTGCCTTTCCCTCTGCCCACAGCGCGTCGAGATACTGCATCTCCTGGTAGGTGTCCATCGGCTGCCACCAGCCCTCGTGGCGATACGAATGCAGTTGTCGATCGCGGAGCAAGGCGTCCATCGGCTGCCGCTCCAGCATCACCGACGGGTCTTCCGGCAGATAATCGAAAATTCCGTGGCTGCACACCATGTAGCCGCCATTCACGTATGCCGCCTCCATTTGAGGCTTTTCCTGGAACCGATGGATGCGACCCTGGTCGTCGATCGCAAGCGACCCGAAACGTCCGGCGGGATGCACGGCCGACACGGTGAGCACCCGCCCTGCCGTGTCGTGTTGCAAGATCGAAGCGTTGATGTCGATCGTGGAGAGTCCATCACCGTAAGTCAGAAGGAATGGCTCACCCGGCTCCAGGTGGCGTCGGACCTGGCGAACCCGGTACGCCGTCATCGAATCCGCGCCCGTTTCCGCAAGCGTGACGGTCCAGTCTTCTTCATCGTGATGGTCATGGAATCGGACCGACGGTCGCTGACCGAGCGACAGTGTCACGTCGCTCACATTCCACAGGTAGTTCCGAAAAAACTCCTTGATCATGTCACCGCGGTAACCGAGGCACAGGATGAAGTCCTTGTGTCCAAAGTGCGCGTAGTACTTCATGATGTGCCACAGAATCGGCATTCCGCCGATCGGCACCATCGGTTTGGGGCGATATTCGGTCTCTTCCCGAAGTCGCGTGCCCTTGCCACCGCAAAGAATGACCACTTTCATGTCGGCCGACCCCGTAAAAGCAGGATATTTGCAGTGTAGCACGGGGTCTCGGATCCGCACGAAATGCCGTGCGTTGCCGAAATAACCATCCCGCTCCAACTCGCTTCAGGGGTTGCCTCTAAAAACAACCGTCCCGAGGGGGCGGCGGCAATTTCGCTGGAAAAAGCCCTGTCCACACTTCACCGAGCACGGAAAAAGGCAGGCGCAAGAGGTTGGTCCGATACGGATCCTCCCGCCAGATCGTTGCGAAAGTCGAGGCGATGATCCTTGGATCGTGCCGAAACAAAGCGGCTTGAAGGTTCAGCAAGCACCGGCAGCTGGCAAAGTAATAGCTTTGTCGTTCCAACCTCTGCCAGTTCTCTCCAGCGAAGATTCTCCTCGCTTCTGGATCAGACAATATCTTGCGAGTGATGTAGTAGAAGACATGGATCGGATAGCCCGATCGGTGCAATGTGGCGGTGTGATTTTCAGGAAAATAGCGCCACGAAGAAAGCACCTGGTCGATGTAATAAAAGTCGTAATGAACGGCTGCCCGCATGCACAAGTCCAGGTCTTGGCCAAAATCCGCGGCAGGGTCATTGCCTCCGAATCGATCGAAGAATTCCTTGCGGAATAACACGCCACTGGGAACGCAGCAGGGGTAATCACGAGTCAGGAAGTCACGCAGTAGCGTCTTTCGGTCGATCAAGCCATCGCCCACCCGATATCTGTATCGATAATGCATCCTCTTGACCAAATAGAATCGAGGCGTGATCGGCGCGCTGTGCACATCAATGAGATCCATGGGGGCCATGGCCACACCGGCGGTCGGATGCTTTTCCAATGCCGCCACGGTGAGCGCGAGGAACTCTGGCTTCATGAGGTCGTCGTCCATGAGCAATTTCACGTACTTCCCGCGCGCCAAGGAAATCGCCTTGGAGAAGTTGCCCGCCCCCCCGAGATTGCGCTCGTTGCGGTGATACCGAATGCGGGGATCGTTCAGTTGCCGAACCCACTGCTCCGAATCATCGCGATCGCTGTTGTCCGTGATGACGATGTCAAAGTCTGTAAACGTTTGGGCGAGGCAGGACTGGACTGCGGCCTGTAGGAGCGCCAGCCGGTTGTACGTGGGTATGCAGATCGAAACGAGGGGATTGCTCATGCGGATAACGGTCCAACAGGGACATTGCCACATGCCATGGCGTTCAATGGCTTGAGCCGGGCCGGCGCTTGCCCGAAAGAGTGATTACTTCGGCGATCCATTTCGAACAGTCGGTGTCGTCAGTCGACGGTGGTTTCGGAACAGGCAATCCATCTGAACGAGCATCATGTCGGGCTGTGGAGCACGATGCAGGTCGATCACGTTGATGAGGCCAAACCCCAGTTTCTTCATCATTGCAAAGATGTCGAAGACGCACTGGTGTTCCCACGATTGGTCTCGCATCAGCGATATCTCGATGAGGACCGTGTCGACTCGCTCGCGGATAAACGCTTCGCCCCCTTCGAGCACCTGCAATTCGTGCCCCTCGACATCGATCTTCATGATGTCGCAGAAAGGCGGCAATGACCCCGCAAGGTCATCCAGCCGCTGCAGACGAATGCGTTCGGTGCCGAGTTCTCTGACGTGGGGATTCAGTCGCTTGTGGAGATCGGCTTGGGGATGGAGTGAGTTGGCGCCGTGAAAGCTCGTGAGATTGATCACTGCTTCGCCGTTCTGGTCGGAAAGGGCGAAGTTGTGCAGGTGCACGCGATCTCCGAAGCGGGCCAGCCGACGGCTGAGCGTTTCAAAGGTTGCAGATACGGGTTCGAAGCAATGGACCTCACTGCGGGCATATGTCCGTAAGCCTGCCTCGGCGACTCGGCCGATGTTTGCCCCCACATCGAGGATCACGCGTGCATCGAGCGAGGCGGGAAACGCCGTAAAGGGGTGGCGACGATGGCCTCCAAATGGAATTCGTTGCAGCAGTTTTTCGACGACGGGTGGCATCAATTCCCGCCACGGGAGGAATGCAGGAAAGGCGCTCATTATGAACCCATTTGTCATCATGAGAGACCATTTTTGGCGAGTGAGTTCAGTCCTGAATGACGATCGTCTTGATCGGAGTGGGCGATGGCCGAATGGTGCGCGAGCGGTTCGACGACTTCTCGAACGATTGTGTCAACGAAGGCCTCGGCGCCCAGCGGGCGAATAAGCTCGCCATGCACAAAGTCGTGGATTGCCTTGCGGTAGCCTTCGTACTCTCCGTTTGACATGCCCTTCAGATATCGATACAGGGCATCGTAGTCGTGAAAATGACGCTTATCGATGAATGCCGCGGCGGGAACGATCTGGGTGACTTCCGGATCGCCTTCATAAATCGGCACGCAGCCTGCAAACATGGCGTCCAGCATTTTCTCGGTCAGATAGCCGGGGTAGCTGGCATTTTCGTAGCAAATGCAAAAGCGATATCGCTGGAGAACGGTCCGCTTGGAGGCGACCTCGCCCCGCGCTGAAGGGAAGTCGCTCCGGCGAGGCAGGCTGGGAAAGCGCTGGTAGAGCCGGGCGAGCAACGGGTTGGCGAACGAGAGCCGGCCGCGGAGGTAGTAGCGATCCCAACGTTGACCATAGAGGTCGAATTCAGTGGGATGATGCCGCTCAAACCAGCGGATGGCTCGGAGTCGCTCGGTGTAGAGCTCCTTGCGCACCCAGGAGTATTTTTGGCTCGCAATCAAGCAGCAAAACCTGTCCGCCGTGCTGGGGGCGTAGTCGATGCGATCAGGAAGTTTGTTTGGTATGTGGAAGCGGATGTATTTCTTGCCATCCACCCAGTCGGGATTCCACGTGAAGACCTTGGTAAAAGCGGCGTGATTTCGCCGGACCCAGTTGTCAGGGCGGATCGCAGGGCTCTCAAACAGCACAAGATGAAGGGGCACCGTTTTCGCGCGTGACAGTCGGCGGAACAGCGGGTTGAGCAGCGTGGGGTAGTCCAGGAAGACGACGGCATCGAAGTTTTCGATTGGTTCCGTGTCGATCGTAGCAAGGCCCCATCCCCGCTGCTGGAAATATTTCGCCATGTAGACGAAGGGAAAACCAAGGTCGTCCCCGATGCCGTAATCGGCTGTTTGAAACATTCGGTTGGCGTTGTATTGCCGATAAAAGTTGTAGAAGCCGAGTTTCATGATCTGCAAAGAGAGGCTGTGGCAGAACGGCCCTAAACATCCGCTTCCCCCATCCTAAGCCCTGCGATAGGAAATGATGCCGTGATTCTCGGCGACGAGAATACAAACCCACTCCACCAAGGGTATGTTGGCTATGTGCTGCGTCAACAATGGCGCCCGCGTGGCAGAAAAGCGGGGTTTGGGGGCAGGCATTGAGGTGCCGTTCCCGAGCATCCGACTGTGTGGAACTGGCTCTCTAGGCACGATGATCACGATGACAGAAACTTCGTCGGATATGGATCCACCAGCGAGATGGGGCGGCCTGTCCTATTTGGCAAGCCGGACGGGTGCATGAATCTTTCGCTCATCATCCCCGCACATAACGAGGAGGCACGGATCGGGCGGATGCTCGATGCGTACCTGCCGTTTTTCACGCAGCGCTACGGCGACGACGTGGAATTCATCGTGGTCGTCAATGGCTCCACCGATGATACGGCCGGGGTCGTAGCGCAGTATGGCGCGCGGTTTCCTCAACTTCGCTGCATCGTCGAGCCGCGGGGGATCGGCAAGGGAGGTGCCCTGATCCTCGGGTTCCGCGAGGCACGGGGCGACCTCGTGGGATTCGTCGACGCCGATGGCTCGACGCCCCCCGCGGCATTTCAGGATCTCATCGACCGCATTGGCGACGCTGACGTGGCGGTGGCGTCGCGGTGGTGTCGGGGCGCGATCGTCAGCCCGCCGCAGCCGCTGACACGCCGGATCGCTTCGCGCGTTTTCAACGTGCTGACGCGGCTCCTCTTCGGCCTGCGACTTACCGACACGCAGTGCGGTGCGAAATTGATGAAGAGAGACGCCCTCGCTCCGGTCCTCGACAAGCTTGGCATCACGCGCTGGGCATTCGACGTGGACCTGCTCTTCCAGATGCAGCGCGCGGGCCGAAAGATCGTCGAGGTTCCCACCGAGTGGCACGACATCGCGGGATCCAAGATCGACATCCTGCCGGCATCGGCCGAAATGGCGGTGGCCCTTGTCCGCCTGCGGTTGCTCTATTCACCGTTGCGGTGGATCGTCGGTCTGTGTGACCGACTGCTAGGCCCGTTCAGTCATTCGAAGGGGCTGGGCCGGGACCATCTGTTCGGACACAGCGTGATCCTGCTGGCCTGCGCGCAGGCTGCCAACATCACGAATCTGCTTTTCCAGGCGTCGATGATGCGGATGCTCGATGCCGCCGAGTACGGCACGCTCGTCGCCATGCTTGGCGTGTTCACCGTGATCACCATGCCCCTGGCCGCGTTGCCGTGGGCCGTAGCCTACTTCACCGCGGGGTATCTCAAGGATGGGCGCGTGCGCGAGGCGCGCGGCCTGGTTTCTGCGGTCACGCGCGATGCATCGTTGGGCGGGGTCCTGCTGCTGTCGCTCGCGGCAGTGGCAACGGGCCCGCTGCTTCGCTACTTCAACCTCGAGGGGAGCCCTCCGCTCCTGCTCACGATCACCGCCGTGGCGGTGAGCCTTGGCGGGGCCGCTTTCATGGGCGCCCTGCAGGGGGCCCAGGGGTTTGCGTGGCTGGCCGGTGTTGGGTTTGTCGGAAGCTTGGCCAGGCTTCTGCTGGCGGTGCTCTTGGTGGCGCTGGGCGGGGGCGCCGCCGGGGCCCTGTTTGGACATGCTGCGTCGATGGGCGTCGTCGCCGTCGTGGCGTTCCTGGGCGTACGACATGTACTCGGCGGCGGCTGGGAGCCACCGGCGCGGATACCGGCGTTCTACCGATACTGCCTGCAATACGCCCTCGCCTACGTTGGCTACGCGATTCTCATGAACGCAGACGTCGTGCTCGTGAAGCATTACTTCGCCGCCGACGAGGCGGGCCGCTACGCCGTTGCAGCGATGGTGGGCCGGATCATCCTCTTCCTGCCGCAGCCCATCGTAACCGCGATGTTTCCCAAAGTCGTGTCCGATGGCCAGGTGACCCACGCAAACTGGCGCACGCTCGGCAAGGCGATCATTTTCGCATGCGTTGTGCTCGGCGGTACGGCTCTCTTTTGCAGTCTGTTCGCCCAAACCGTTCTCCGGATCCTGTGCGGCGATCCTTCCCCCGATCTCGTGCCTCTCGTGCGGCTGTTGGTGTGGGGAATGTGCCCCTTGAGTCTTACGTTCTTCATCATGAACTTCGAGCTCGCCCAGCGACGGATGACCGTCGTCGTGCCGTTGCTCGCCTGTGCGATCGTTTATCTCGCATGCCTCGCAAAGTGGCACGCCACGCCCCAACAGGTCGCCCTCGTGCTCACTGCTGCTGGCATCGTCGCAATGATCTCGACCGTCGTGTGCCTTCCGTGGAGACGTCGTAATGGCTGCGATGAAGCTCGAACGACTGGCGCCCTAGAAATCTGATACGCCCTGCCACGCATCGCATCGATTTGGCCACCGACCGCGTGCTGAGGGCTTCGCATGCAACGCTAGGATTCGGAATCGCAGTGGTCGCCATCGTTCTACGAGGTCCTAAAAACTGTCCTTGACCGTACCCGCTAAATCCCAGACTTTTGCGGTTACCCCCGATCTGACGGCCCGGTACAACCTCCCGTCCCTCCCGCGGGGCCAGGAGCCGGCCAGTGCCCCAGCGATCAAGAACAGCACGGATGAAAAGTGACGGTGTTCGGATTCCCGATCCCGTCGCTTCCGCTCCGGGCTTTTTTGGGGCGCTGCACGCGGCGGGGCTGGCTGGACTCGCCTTGCTCGTTGCTGCCGCGGTCGCATGTGCCGACCTGCCGGCACCGGCCACGCCCGTGCCGCCACTCATTCGGGACGACGACCGCATCGCCCTACTGCCACCCATCGACTTCAACCTCGAAGAAGACACGTTCGCCAACGAGCCGATCTCCGATGCCGACCCCGAAGTCGCCGCCCCGCACCGCCGCGGTAGCCCGCCGTTCGGGTCCTCGGCGCCCGTGTCGCTCGGGGCGTTTTTGGCGCCGGCTGTGAACGTTGGCGGGCAGGATGCCACGCTCGCCATGAACGCGAAGTTTGCGCGGGTGGCTGCCCCGCTTGGCGTTCCCGCCGAGGGGCGGCCCTTGTGGCTCGCGATCGGGAAGTTTGGCCGGCTCGAGTTTGTCACCGATGCCGTGCTCCCCGACTCGGGGCTGCGCGTGCCGAACCAGCTCTGGCTCATCGAGACGGGCTTCATGCATGTGAGGCCGCTGGACGAGGGCGGCTCGATCGGCGGGAATTATCTCTTCGGCGCCGCGAGCGACCGGCCTGCCGACGGCCCTCGAATGGCGGCCCACCGACGACTGGACGTTCACGGCCAACTACTTTCCGCTCGTGAACTTCAACGCCACGGCCCGGCGCCGGCTCGCCGACGGTTTCTCGCTGATCGCCTTCTACCGCAGCGACACGGAGATCTACTTCCTCGCCGACCGCCTGCAAGACGACCAGCGGTTTTACGTGTTCGACCAGCGAACGGCCGTGGGACTCGAACGCACCCTGGGCCGCGGGTTCGCAATCGAGGCGACGGCGTCATACATCTTCGACCGCCAGCTCTTCTAGGGCACGAGCTTCCTCTCCGGCCGCACCGATATCGTCTCCTTCGATCCCGGCCTCGGCCTCTCGCTGCAGCTGCTCTGGCGGCGGTGACGGGCGGACAGCGTGTTGCCACCGTTCATCATCCGAAACCATCAGTGGCCGTCGTCTTTTGCACGGAAGGCGAGCGGCGTTAGCACCGCAACAATCTTTTCGGCGTCGGCGACGGCCTGATCGGCCTCGGCTCGCGACGCGGGGGCGATGTCTCCGTAGTCGGACCGGAGCCGTGCTTGATAGAGCCGCCTGAGCGATGCTGCACACTCCGGCGGCACCAGCCCTGGTTTGACGAGTTCGGTGTCCACCGCGGCCTGCAGCCCAATGTGCCGACGAAAGGCCTTTCCCTGGGCGGCGAAAACAGCAGTCGCCGTATGAAAGCACGCGTAGTACGCCCGCGATCGGGCCAGCCGAAAGAAGCCTCCTTCAATCGCATATCGGGCTTCCTGGAGGCACTCCCGGGCCAGGGCCAACTCGCCATCGATCGTGCGGCCTCGAGCTTCCTCACCCGTCATGGTGAAAGATCTCCACGCCGTCCTGATCGATCTGCAGGCGGAGCGGAGTCGCCTGGTCAATGCCGTGATACCACCGCTCGTGCGAGCGTATGACCAGCTGCACGCACCGGCCATGCTCGAGGCCTGTCTCCCATGCTGCGTCCTGCATGGCATCCTCGGCCTGCCGATCCAGCTCCGGGATCGTGATCACGAGCAGGTCGATGTCGCTGTCGGGCTCATCGTCACCGCGAGCCTTCGAGCCAAACAGGATGATCCGCTCCACTGGCCAACGGCTCGTCACGGCGGCCATCACGGCCGCAATCGTCTCGTAGTCGCACCGCGTCAGGGGAAGCGTGGATAGTTGGGGCATGACGTCATTTTACGCGAGACAGGTGCCTCGCACGAATCGTGAAATCGCCATAAACACGGTGAGTACCGCCGGACGGCGAGAAGCTCATGGTGCAAGCGAAGAACCGGGGCGGGCAACAGGGGCTTGACAAGAAATGTACATGCGTATAGTTTCTTGCTCGAGCTGGAGCGTTGATCGACGATGTCTTGGTGACACATGCATCTCAACGAGGGAGGTTGGCGATGGCGTCTGGGTTTGCCGCGGCACCTGCCGGCGACATTGCGACGGCCGAAGAT
>JAIOPD010000144.1 GCA_021414115.1 Planctomycetia bacterium | reverse complement strand
TCGCGTTCGTGACATTCAGCGCGCCGGCGTTGACCCGCGTGGTGCCGGCGTAGGTGTTCGTGCCCGAGAGGCTGAGCGTGCCGGAGCCGACCTTGGTGAACCCGCCGTTGCTGACCGTGCCGCTGAGCGTGAGGCTGCCGGGGCCGCCGATCTGGGCGGTGTTCGTGCCGGAGAGGTCCACGGGGCCGGCCGTGCTCGCGGCAATGGTGCTGGAGTTCAGCAGGCTGCCGGCGGCCACGATCCTCCCCACAGTGACGCCACTCTGGCCGCCCAGGTCGAACGTGCCGCTCGACGCGAGCGTCACAGTCCCGGTGCCAATCGCGTTGGTTGTCGTCGTCAGCAGCGTGCCGGCGTTCACCTGCCAGTTCGCCGACAAGGCAAGGGTCCCGAGGCTGGTGCCCAAGGCGCCCGGCGCGAGCTCCAGCGTGCCTGCCCCGGCCTTAAGGACCGTGCCGTCGGCCATCCGGGCGCTCACGATCAGATCGGAGGCCGAACTGTTTGTCACGTCGTTGACCGTGAACGTCCGTGTGCCGCCGGTACCATTCGCACCGTTGCTCATCAACATATTGGAGGTTGTGTTGGCTCCGGATGCCTGCGTGATCGAGGACGCAACCGAGCCCGACACGGTGATGTCGCCGGCCAGCGTGAACGAGCCTCTATACTGCCCACCGCTCACGCCTCTCGACACTTGGATCGAGCCGCCGTTCAGCGTCACGTTGCCGAGGCCGGTGAGCCAGCCGTTCACGCCCAGGAGCGAGCCGCCGGCATTGATGACGAGCGAATGGGCGTCCCCACCTCCGGAGGCGATCGACGTACTGTCGAGCCAGTTGTACATGGCGCCACCTGTGAGCGTGCCGCCGCTGTTGATCGTGATGACGTTCGACGACGTCGAGGTGCCAAGCGCGGACATCGAGCCCGGCGTGGCCCCCACGCCCATCACGACGGTTCCGCCGTCGATCCGGGTGCCGCCGGTGTAGGAACTGCTCCCCGTGAGCGTGAGTGAGTTGGCACCGAGTTTCACAAATCCGCCCGCACCGCTTACCGTGCCACCGAACGTGAGGTTGTCGGAGCGGTTGAACGCGAACACGGCGCCGCTCGCCACGTTCACCGGGCTTGAGTTGTTAATAAAGCCCGTCGCACCGCCGGCGCCGATCTGGAGCGTGCCCGACGTGATCGTCGTGGCACCGGAGTAGGTGTTCGAGCCCGAGAGCCTGAGCGTGCCGGCGCCCGCCTTCGTGATGCCGCCGGTGCCCGAGAGCGAGGAGGCGATCGTGCCTATCGCGGTCGACGCGACAGTGAGCTGTGGAGCCGCGCCGTCGAGCGTGAGCGTGTTGCTGGTGATCGTGTAGCCGGTGGTGTCGAACTGCAGGCCGCCGGCGGTGATCGCGGTGCCGAGCGTGACCGTGCCGGACGTGCCGGCGAAGACAGCGGTGGACGTGTTACTCGTCGTGTTGTTCCAGGGGAACCACGACGTTCCGTCGTTCGTCCAGTTGGTCAGTGCCGTGTTCCACGTGCCCGCGCCGCCGGCCGGTGAACTCGATCCGCTGCCATACCACGTGGCTGTCGTCTGCGCCGACGCGGCCTGGGCCATCGCAACCGCGATGAGCAGGCCGGCGATGACATGCCGCGACGGCGACGCGAATCGAGGAAACACCAGAGCGATTTGTTGCATCCGGGTTTTCATGGCAAAAGCCCCCTACGCACCATCTCTCGAACATCGCCGCTTGACGAGGACCACCGACGACATGATTCTTGGCCGCTGCTACCTTTTTCGCTATGTGCAAAAGCGCATTCCGGGGAACTTTCATAGCCGGCCGGGAGCTAAGGCGTGTGGTGTCTTTTCCCTTTAAAAATGGGTGGCTGGTCGATTGTGTACCCCTGAATGATGGCGCCGGAATGTTCGCGTGCGCACGGCGATGTCTTATACTTTTCCTGTGAAAGGTGTGTGCCCTGAACCCTTGAGTCGCCCGTCATGACCGTCCGTGCCCGCCCGTCTCTGGGCAACATCATCGCCGCGTACTGGGACGCCTGGGAGGAGCAGGTGTACCGACGGTTCTCTGCCACGACCCAGGCGCTCGATGAGGGCGAGCACATGCTGCTCGTGGATCATGGGCCGGTGCCCGAGGTGCCGGAGACGTCGTCGGACGTGCCGCCGTGGAAGGGACGTGTGGACGGCGCCCTCGTTGATGCCGCGACAGCCGGGGATCCGCGGGAACTGGCCCGGTGGCTGCTGCGCGGCGAAGTGCCGACGGTCTTCTTCGGCACGTATCTCTTCGGCTGCGGACTCTCGACCGTGGCATTCGACTTCAGCGAGATCGGCCGCATCGCCGCGGAGCACCTCGTCAACGACTGCGGCTGCCGCAGCTTCGTGCACGTCGGTGCGATCATGGCCATGCGGGTCTCGATGCGAGAGCTGTTCTTCCGGCAGTCGCTCACGGAACGCGGCCACGAGTCGCACGCGATCGAAATGGCGCTCCTTCAAGGCGAGGCGTCTGCCTATCCCAAGCCGCATCCCGACAGTCCGCAACTCGAAGCGCTGCTCCGATCCTTGCCGCGTCCCATCGGCGTGCTCGCCATCAACGACACCTACGCCAGATATGTGGTCAGGACGTGTGCCAGGCTCGGGCTCGAAGTGCCGACCGATGTGGCAGTCGTGGGGGTGGGCAACTCGCTTGCCGCCCACGTCCATCGGCCGCGACTTACGAGCATCCAGCCTGATTACAACATGCTCGGCGTGGCGGGAGTGCAGCTGCTGCGGAGGCTGATGGCGAGCGATACCTCGTCGCCACAGACCGTGCTCGTCGGAGGCAGCCGACTGATGGCCAGAGAGTCAACCGTGGGCGCGGGGGAAGCCAGAGGCGCGGTCACCGTGGACGCGGCCCTCGATGTCATCCGGTCGCACGCCTGCACGGGACTCACCGTCATCCAGCTTGCCGAGGCGCTCGACGTGTCGCGTCGGTCCCTCGAACTGCTCTTCCGCGCCGAACTCGGCACGTCGCCACTCGACGAGATCCAGCGGGTGCGGTTCGGCGACGCCTCGCGGCAGCTGAAGGTCACCGCGCTGCCGGTCGCCACGATCGCCGAACGGGTGGGGTTCAGCGACGTGGCCGCATTCAGCCGGTTCTTCCGCCGGATGTCGGGGGATTGGCCCGCAGCCCATCGGCGGGGGCCGGCCGACACGTCCGGTACTCACGCCAGCGGCCGCCGCAGGCGGGACGTCAACTGACGTCCCGGCCGGGCGAGGACTGCACGCCCATCGCCGTGTCGCAGCAGCGGAGTGCGAGCTGGCGTCCGCCTGACCTGGCCGCAGCGTCAGTTGGCCGCCTTGAGAGTCTCGAGCCACGCGATCAGATCGACGAGTTCGTCGGCCGTCAGGGTGGCCGCGAGGTCCGCGGGCATCAGCGACACGGGCTGCTTGACGAGTTCCTCGACATCCTTGGCCGCGGCCTTCACGTCGATGCCGTCGGGACCGCGGATCACGACCTCGTCGGGTGTCCGGGAGATGAGCAGGCCGCTGACGATCCGCCCGTCCGCCAGCTGCGCGACCCACGTCTCGTAGTTGTGGCTGATGGCCGCCGAGGGCGCGAGGATCGACTCGTAGAGCGCCGGCCGCGATAGCTTGGCCCCGATGCCCGAGAGGTTGGGCCCGACCGACTTCCCTTCGCTACCGACGACGTGGCACTTCGCGCAGGTGCCGGCGCCGGTGAACACGGCCTTGCCGCGGTCAACCGAGCCGTTCCGCGCCACGAGGTCCACGACTGGGGGCAACTGGCCGCCTCCCTTCGCCTTGGGCAGCGGGAGCACGTCCGCCGCCGCCTTCTTCACGTCTTGCCATGGACAGGCCGCGATCGCCAGCGCCGCCACCGGCTCGAGCGGCTTCGAAAGCTTTCCGTCCTTGGCGATCGCGACGAGGTCGCGGCCGCCCTGTTGCGATCGCGCCAGGCCGCGGACCGCCGCCGACTTCAGTTCGGCCGGCGTCTCCGCGTCGGCAAGCAGGCCCTTGAGAAAATCACGGGCCTGGCCCGAGCCGTGGATGCCGGCCGCGACGAGCAGCCGCGCCGCGGCCGAATCGGCCGTAGCCACGGTCTTCATGATGAGCTCGCGCCGTCCGCCGTCGACCACGGTCCCCGCGGCGGCGGCCGCCAGTTGCTCTGACGTGCCCTCGGCCGCCGCCAAAGCGACAAGGTCGGGCAACCGCCACTCCAGCTTGAATCGGCGGACGAGTTCCAAGAGCCGGTCGCTGCCGGCGGCGTAGCCGGCGGCCTCGTCGATGCGCTGTCTGATCGCGTCATCGCTCGCATCCGCCGGGTCGAGCCGCAGCGCCAGTTCCGGCAGGATCACCCGACGCTTTTCGTCGGCAGCCTGAAACCCGCGGACGATATCGCGGATCGCCGCGGTCGCCGCAGCCCGATCCTGGAAGTCGAACGCTCGCAGCAGCGCCAGCGATTCCGCGGTCGAGACCGTCGGATCGGCGACGAGTTCGGCGAGCAACCGGGGCGTCGTCGCCGCGCGGCTCCGCCAGACAACCTCGCGGCCGGCCGCCGTCTTCCACGCGTCGCCCGAGATGGCGAGCCACGCTGCCAGCCGCGCATCCCACTGGCTGGGACCAGCGAGCCCGCTCCCCCCGTCTGCACCGATGCCGAGGGCCTCGAGTTCCCAGCGATCGCCGGCGGCATGACGCTCGGCGAGTTTCGCCCAGACGCGGTCGGCCCGCGGGTCGGTGTTGCCGCGAAGCGAAATCGCCAGTTCGCGGCGCACGGCCACCGACGGATCGGCGAGTATTTTTTCTGCGAGGCCGAGCACGTCTCGCCCGGCGAGCCGGCCCATCCGCACCGCGACGCACCGCAGGTTTTCATCCTCGTCGGCCGCCAATCGCGCGATCCAGGCGTCGGTCTGCCCGGGCAGCATGCCCGCGGCCCACGCCAGGCGGGCTCGCAGCCGCGGCGCCTTCTCGGCCTCGAAGGCCCGCGTCAGTGCAGCCGCCGCGTCCGCGTCCCGCGCGATCCGGCCGAGCGCCGTCGCCCGCGTGCAGATGTTCGGGCTGCCGAGGGCCTTGATCGCGCCGGCCAGGGAGCCGAAGTCGGCCGCCGGCACCGACCATCGCGTTGCCTTCGGTGCGATCCTGTAGATCCGTCCCTTCTCGGTGTCGCCCATGCCGTGGCCGCCCACGCCGGGGTCGTACCAGTCGGCCACGATCACGGAGCCATCCGGAGCGACGCAGACGTCCGACGGTCGAAACCAGCGATCGGCCGAACCGTCGACGAGCGTCTCCATGGTGGCCGCATATCCGGCCCGCGCCGGGGTGACGAGATAGGAGCGGACCACGTTCGGCCCCGGGTCGCAGTGGAGCAAGGCACCGTGATATCGCTCGGGCAGCAGCGCCCCCTCGTAGACGCAGATGCCGGCCGGAGAGCCACGGCCGGTGAGCAGCATGTTCGGCACGACGCCGGGGTCGTTCTGGTGCCAGTGCCGCTGAGGAATTTCCGTCTCCAGGTTGGTCCGCGGCGCATGCCAACTGGCGCCGGTCCGCTCGTCGACGTATCCGTAATTGCCATAGTCCATCACCCAGTTGATGCGGACGCCACGGTTCCCGTCGTCGTCGTTGTCGCTCTGCCAGAGGCTGCCATAAGAGTCGATGGTCACCTCGTAGTTGTTGCGGAAGTTGTGGCCGAGCACCTCGAAGTCGCTGCCGTCCGGCCTGCAGCGGAAGACCATGCCCTGCCGAAATGGCTTGCCCGAGTCGTTCACCTCGTTGCCGAACCGGTCCTTGATCGGATTGCCGTCCTTGTCGTGCACCGCCCGACCGGTGTTGCCGACGTTGAAGTACAGCCTGCCGTCCGGCCCGGCGACGAAGGCGTGCGCGGAATGGTCGTGCTGCGGCGTGCCCACCTTCGTGAACAGCGACTCCCGGCGGTCGGCCTTGAGGTCGCCGTCGTCGTCGTGGAACACGAACACGTCGGGCGCACAGGAGACGATGACCTGGCGGCCCGGCCCCTCGCCGATGACGCAGATGCCGAGCGCGGAATCGACGTCGCGGCCCTGGTGGAAGACCGTCTGCCTGTCGGCTTTCCCGTCGCCGTCGGTATCCGCCAGGACGAGGATCCGATCTCCCTCCTTTCGCGTCTCCTGCTTGCCGCGGTAGTTCATCACCTCGCAGACCCAGACCCGGCCCCGGGCATCGACGTCAATGTCGGACGGGCTCGAGAGCATGGGCTCGCCGGCAAAGAGCGTGGCCTCGAGGCCCTCCGGAACCGCAAGCGTGTCCGGTCCGGCCGCGGGCTCGACCGGCCCCGACGTGGCGGGCGCGGCCTTGACGACCAGTCGCGGGGCCTGCGCGTGGATCGAAAACCTCATGCGGCCGCCGCCGGACTGCTTTGCCCCGCCGTCGTCGTGCGCGGCGCGGCCGACGAGCCGCGTCATCCCCTGTGGCACGTTGACCTCGATCACGGAGGTGGCATGCACGCCGATACCCTTCACGCTGCGGCCCGCGACGGTGAGCGGGCCGCCGAGCGCGTTGCGGTCCTTGTGGACGCTGCCCCAGCCCGTGGTGGCAGACACCCAGCCGACGTCGGTCACCGCCCGCTCGCCGCCGGCTCCGACAAACCGCGGCTCGACCCAGGCGGCCCAGTCACGGTCGATTGAGCCCTCATCCTCGACGACCAGCCAAATCTTCCGGGAACCGCGGAGGTCGACGTCGAAGTCGACGGCCTGGCCCGGCGTGGCGGCGGTCACCACGCCGCTCTGCCAGAGCGTGCCCGCGTTCTGCGTCTGTGCCGGGGCAGGGGCGGCGGCTGCTGCCGGCGGCGGGAACTTCGCCTCGCGATCCTTCGGGATTTCCGCGGGCTCGAGCGCGGCGATCTCTTCGCTCGTGAGCGGCTTGATCCGCGGCTTGTTCGGGCCCTTGTCGTCGAGGTTCGCGTTGAGGTCGTCCTCGCTGACCGGCTGCGACGTCACACCCCCGGCCGGCACCTCGAGCCCCGCCGTCCAGACGACGGCGTTGAGCACGAGCGTCCGAAAGCCGTTTACCGCCCAGTTGCGGTGGTAGTGGCCACCCGTGAAGCCGACGCCGCGGCCGCCGTCCGGCCGCTCGACGCCCCACATGAGCGTCTGCCGCTTGCCGAGCCCCGCCACCCCGTGCTCGTTCCAGAGATTGATGTAGCGGATCATCCGCTCACGGCTGGGCGTGGCGGTGACCAGGTCGCGCACCTCGCCGCGGTTCGGTCGGAACCGCATGTTGTAGTAGAACTCGTCGAGGCAGATGACCGGGCCGGCAACGCCCCGCGACACCGGGTGCCCGGGCAGGCCCTCGAGGCCCGCGACCCAATGGGGGTTGACCGACCAGCCGTCCTCGAACGTTCCTCCCATCCACGGCAGGAAGTATTTCTCGCCGTCGGCCTTGGACGGATGCACGGCGTAGTGCATGAACATCAGCCCCGTACCCTTGCGGGCCAGTTCGTCGGTCTTCTCCCAACCCTTGCCGACGACGCTGGTGGCGTCCGAATAGAAGACCACCGCCTTCGCGCCGTCGAGCACCGTCGGATCGCTCGGCCAGCCTTGGATCACCTCCGCCCTGACCGGCAAGCCGCTCTGCTCGTTGAGCGCGCGGGCGAGCAGCATGCAGCCGGCCCGGAACTCATGCTCGCCCGGACCGTGGCTGCGACCACCAGCCAGAAACACGACCCGCGCGGGGTCGGCCGCCGCCGGGCCGGACGCCGGCAGCACGCCGCCGAACGTTGCGAGGAGCATGACGACCCAACCACGGGACTGGATCCAGGCACAACCGGCGCGGGATCGATGGGAGGCATGGATCGGTAGCCGAGCGAATTTCGGTGCTGACATGGCGGGTCACTCCGGGATCAGGCTACGAATTGGCAACGGATTGATAACGACGAGAAAGAGTCTATTTCACCAAGCGGCGGCGTGCGAATGCGTCGGCGCATGACAAAGCACGACGCCCGCGGCGTGTTTCCCCGGCCGCAGGCGGAACGTCAGCTGACTTCCCAGCCGAAGCGATACTCCTTGCGCACGAACCGCGCGGCCTCGGGGCAGTTCGTGGCCTCGAGCTTCGCAGCATCCCACTCCAGCCGCTTGCCAACGCGGTAGGCCACGTTGCCCAAGAGCACCGCCTCGGAGAGCGGCCCGCCAGCGTCGAAGTTGCACGCCGCAGGTGCACCGCCCCGGCAGGCGGCGAACCACTCGGCGTAGTGGCCTGGCGAACGTGGGATCGACTGGGCGGGCGGCTTGAAGCCGGCGAACTTTTCCTGCGGGAAGAGCTTGTAGCCCGTGTAGTCGGCGAACATCGAGCCGGCGCTGCCGACGAACATCACGCCGCTGCCCGGCACCCGCTGGCCTGCGACCTCCTGGGGCGTGCGGTTGCCGTCATACCAGGTGAACTTCACCGGCGGCTTGCCGTCGCGGGCCGGGAAGTCATACCGCACCACGAGCCCTTCCGGGCAGGTCTCCGGATGCGGCGGCGGCCCCTCGGCCTCGCACGCCGTCGGATACGTGAGGTCCAGGGCCCAGAACGGCAGATCCATGTAGTGGCAGCCCATGTCGCCGAGCGTGCCGTTGCCAAATTCCCACCAGCGCCGCCACTGGCCGGGATGGTAGCGGCCGGGCACAAACGGGCGGACGGCCGCGGGACCGAGCCAGAGATCCCAGTGCAGCGTCTTCGGCGGCTCAACGCCGCCTTCCGGTCGCTCACCGCCGCCCCAGTTCTTGCCCACCCACACGTGCGCCTCGGTGACGTCGCCGATCGTGCCGGCGCGGATGACCTCGACCACGCGGCGATAGTTCTCGTCGGAATGGATTTGCGTGCCCACCTGCGTGGCCACGCCAGCCTTTCGGGCCTCGTCGGTGAGGAGCCTCACCTCCGCCACGGTGTGCGCCAGTGGCTTCTCGCAGTAGACGTGGAGTTTGCGGCGGATGGCCCGTAGCGCCGCAGGGGCGTGATGGTGATCCGCCGCGCTGATCACGACGGCGTCGATCTTGTCCCCCTCCTTGTCGAACATCTCGCGGTAATCGACATAGCGGCGCACATCGGGGAATCGGGCCGGCACGGTCTCCTCGATCTCCTTGTCTCCCTCCTTCCGCTTTCTCTTCTGCGGCAGTGTGAGCTGGTTCAGGTAGCCCTCATCGATGTCGCAGAGTGCCACGATCTGCTCGCCTTGCACGCCGCCGATGTTGTAGCCCGCGCGATTGGCCGTGCCGATGCAGGCAATCTGCAGCTTGTCGTTGGCCGCCAGTGACGGCCGCGCCGCGGTGCTGGTGAACACGCCGGCCGTGAGGCCGGCGACACCGGCAGGAATCGTCTGCAGGATGGTGCGACGGGAAATCCGTTTCATCGCGGGCGAGGGCATGGTGTTCTCCAAGGTGTGATGGCGCGGGGCGGGGACGAGACCAGCGGTCATTGTTTTCTGCCAGACTCGCCGCCGCGGCGGGCGCGGTCGAACTTCTCGTCCGAAAGCAGTTCGGTCATGCCGTAGTCCCAGAGCACATAGCGACTACCGTCTTGACCGATCGCCTCGTGCGCGAGCACGGTCGGCGGCTTGTCCGGATCGACCACGAGTTGGAAGAAGACGCCCCAGGCGACCTCGAACGGCTTGCCGTCGCGAGGCGATACCGGCGAATAGTCCGTGATGCCGAGATCCTTCAGCACGGGCTCGAGTTCGCCAATGTTTTTGGGCGCTCGGCTGGTGCGCGAACAGAAGTCGCGATAGGCGGTCCCGAGTTGAATCAACCGAAGATCGCCGCGGGAGGGATCGAGTTCGTTGACGACGACGAGGGGTTTGGAGTTTCCGCACCCGCCACCACCGCAGACGGCGACGGCCACGCCCAGCGCAACGGCCATGCGGGCGAGAACTCTGCTCATGCTCACGTTCATGCTCGTCATGGTGACACAACCTGCCCGTCGTTCCGGGCGCAGAGCTGCTTCAAGGTAGTGCCACTGATCTCGTTTTCGACAACCCTCAGCGACCCGTCACACATCACGAACTGCGTCACACCGGGATGGGACGAGCCGAACAGCCATGTGCGGGGCTTCATCGTGGCGACGACATACGGCGGACCAGAAAAATCCGGTGCGATTCCAACGTACCCGCCGTTCGAAGCCATCCTGATGTTGTCGTCCTGGAAGCTGGTTGCGAATCCGGCGTCGTCGTCTGGCTGGGAATCGGTCATGCAATATCGAATGTTCATGCACTTTTCTCCGAACAGCGTGGTGTTCGACAGACCGTCGCGGATATGCGCCGGCGTCATCGGCAGGATGCCGCCCCACGGAACGAAGACACCGTCGCCCGGCGTCCCGCCCCCTGGCGCATACCAATACTGAACGCTGCCGCCATTTCCGGCGTAATCCAGCATGCCTGTGAGCGGGTTGCCCGGGGCCCAGTACCCTCCCCTGATGGAAGTCGGCGGCCGACGCGAGGGGCAGAAATACGAGGGAATCGCCTGGGAGGTGACGAAGCTGTCGCTTGGGTTCGTGACCAAAGCCATCTGCTCGAGAAACGGGAGCAGGTGCCAGCCCCAGCCCCACAGGTCGCGGCCTGTTTTTGGTGCCACCCCGCCGCAATGCGGGAAGCCGCCCTGAGACTGCACGTATGAGAGTGTGGCGATGCCGCACTGCCGCAGGTTGTTCGTGCACGAAGTCCGCCGGGCTGATTCCCGAGCCGACTGAACCGCCGGCAACAGCAGGCCGATCAGCAACGCGATGATTGCAATTACGGCAAGGAGTTCCACCAACGTGAACCCACGAAGGGGGCGGTCGCGCGATGCCTCATGCCGACAGTGGGGATGCTGCAGCCCTGTTCGGAACATGCATCGCGGCCGCAACGGTCCTGAGCGCATGTTTGTGGCCAAGTTTCGTCGCACAGTTGCTACTCGGATCGGGAACTTCTCTCCCTTCCTGAACCTATTCCGAACAGCCCACGCCGCCAATGATCCTTCGCGCATTCCGTGCCGACTGAAACGATGTGAGAATCGCCGGGGCCGTCGCTGTCTTTTCCATAAAATCGCAGGCGAGACACGATTTGCCATCCAGCAGCGAGCAGGTGCGTATGTCCGCGTGCGCAGTCCGTTGATCATCAGGGCCGCGATAGCGACTTCACCTGGCCATCGGAGAGCGGCTGGTTCCAGATCTTCACCTCGTCGATGATGCCGCCCATAAACTCCCCGTGCGCCGAGCAGCCAATTCTCAGGGCCTGCCCCGGCTTCATGAGCCGGGGCAGGCCGGCGTAGGGAACCGTCTTCTTGGGGTCGCCGTCCACATACAGACGGCAATGCTTCGTCGAGTCGTCCACCACGTACGTGACGTGATACCAGCGGCCCACCTTCAGTTGCCCCCCTTGGCCGTCCATGCCGACGTCGGCCGCACCAATGTCGAGTTTCATCTCGATCCACTGCGTGCCTGAGCCGAGGTCGCCGTGGACGTGGTCTGCGGCGACCTTGATGTCGAACGTGGAATCGCCGCCGTGCCGAGTGCCGATGATTCCGGAAGAGGACGGAGCTTCCGTGAGCCAAATCCACGCCGATACCGTAAACGACGGGATGTCGAAGTCGCTGTGGTACGGCACCTCGACGTGGTCCCCGTCCCCACGGACGAAGAGCCGCGCCCGACCGGCGACGCCCTGGGCATGCGGCCACGCGCCGCGGATGACGCCGTGGTGGCCGCCGGCCATGTCGCGGGCCTCGGTGCCCTCCGGTTCATCGAGCGCCCAGTGGGCGATGGGGGCCGGAGCGGGCACCAACGGACCAGCGGGAGCCGCAGGCGTCGGTGGAGGAGTGAGGAGCGGCCCGGCGACCTTCTTGAACCGCACGTCCTTGGGGTTGCCCCGCGAGAGCATGTAGGCCAAGAGGTCGAGCACCTCGGCCTCGCTCAACTGGTCGAGCAGGCCGTGCGGCATGAGCGACGTGGGCGAGGCGGTGACCTGCTCCACGTCGGCTCGCGCGATGGCCACGAACTTCGTGACGTCCTCGGGATCAGTCACCACCATGAGCTTCTCGGGCGACTCGCTCACGATCCGGCCCGTCACGACCTGTCCGTCGGCCGTCTCCACGACGCTGGCCCGGTACTGGTCGGAGACCACCTTGCTCGGCAGCACGATCGCCTCGACGAGATCCTTCAGCTGGAAACGGCCCGCGGCCTGCGTGAGGTCGGGGCCGGTCGCGCCGCCTTCGACACCATAGCGATGGCAGACGACGCAACGGGCTGCGGCGAACGTGCGTTTGCCATGCTCGAAGTCACGCCCGACGACCAGTCCTTGCTCGGCCTTCGCGAGCACGTCGTCCACCGTCCAGGCCCGGCCGGGCCCCTCGGGCTTCGGCAGCGGCGGCGGCACCCAGCGCTCGAGCACGCCCTGCGCTTCGAGCGCGAGCTTGTCGTTCTCCGTGAACCGCGACAGGCTCTCGTTCTCGATGTTCACGAGGAACCTGCGGAAACTGTTGCCACCGACCCAGTCGTGGCTGCGCTTGAACCAGGCGTGGTAGGCCTTGATGTCGTCCGGCTTCCAGGCCTCCTTCTCGCGGACAGTCCGCAGCGCGTAGGCGTAGTGGATCTGCAGGAGGTCGGGCCGCTTCTCGAGCGACTCGCGGACGGTGCCACCGTAGTGGGCGTTGCGGGCGATGACTTGCCGCAGTTCAGCCTCGTCGGCCGTGAGGTTCGTCGCGCCGGCCGAGGCCGATGGCTGCGTGAGCAGCCCGCAGAGCTTCGTCACGATGCCGGGCGCACGGATGCCCACCAGGAGCGAAGCCAGCTCGCGGTCGAGGTCGAAAGACCCCGACGGGAAGAGCGGCCCGAGCCGCAACGCGATGCGGGCCTTCGCGTCGGCGGCCGGATCACCGAGGCGGACGATTGCCAGCTCGTAGGCGCGGGCGAGGTCGATCTTCCCGGCCACGTCGAGCGTCGCGGGGTTGATCGCGTCGAGGGCCGCGAGCACGGCCGGCTGGGCGGTGGGATCGGCCTGCCGCGCGACGGCGATCGCCGCGGTGATCCGAGCGCGCGGCTCGGCGCTCGCGAGGGCCTTGTCCTGCCAGAGTTCGACCGGCTGGTGCTCGAGCGCGATGCGGGCGGCGTAGCGGACGAACCGGTCGGGGCTCGCGAGGTGCGGCAGCGCCTTGGCCACGGCGGCCGCGGGATCGTCGGCTCGGCGGTGCAGGGCCTCGAGATCGCGCCGTAGGGCCCGCTCGGCAGCACCTGCCGCATTCCGCGCATCGACCGCAGCCGTCGGCTCCGGGCCGGCGTAGGTCACGCGGTAGAGCTCGCTCTGGCCGCCGCGGCCGCCGACCGTGAAATACATCGCCCCATCGGTGCCCACGACCGCGTCGGTGAGCGGCAGCGGCGTGCGCGAGACGAACTGCTCCTTCGTGGCCGTGTAGGTCGAGCCCGCGGGCTCGAGGTGGATCGCGTACATCGTGCCGAACGTCCAGTCGCAGGCGAACAGCGCCCGCTGGTACTTCTCCGGAAACGCCGTGCCGTAGCCGAAGGCAACGCCGACCGGCGACCCGGGGCCGATGTCGACGAGCGCCGGCAGGCTGTCGGGAAACGCGGCCGGCCACTTGCCGCTGCCGCTCCGCCAGCCCAGGTCGCTGCCGCTGGTCGCATGGTTGATCCGCGTGGGGCGGTACCACGGAGTGCCGAAATCCCACTCCATGTCGGCGTCGTACAAGAAGAGTTCGCCGTCGGCATTGAAGGCCATGTCGTAGGGGTTGCGATACCCGGCCGTCCAGATTTCCCACGACCGGCCGTCGGGATCGGTGCTCGCCACGTAGCCGCCGGGGGCGAGCAGGCCAACGGCATGCCCGTTGGCGTCCCACATCCGCGGAATGATCTGATCTTCATCCCAGTTTGCCGGCAGCCGGCTGGCGCCGTCGGCGGGGAGTTGCACCCGCCGCTGATCAGAACGGATGCCCCCCATCGTCAGAGGCTCGGTGACGTTGGTGACCGCGAACGGCAGCGCGGTGTGGTTGCCGCAGAGCACGAACAGCCGCTGGCCGTCGGGCGACAGCAGCACGGTGTGCGGGCCATGCTCGCCCACACCCTCGAAACTGCGGAGCTTCTCGACCGCATCGGGCATGTCGTCTCCGTCGGAATCCGTCACCCGGTAGAGGCCGCTGCCAGGGCCGCCATTGCA
>JAIOPD010000002.1 GCA_021414115.1 Planctomycetia bacterium | reverse complement strand
GGCATCCGTGCTGAGGCTCGTCTCGGCAGTACTCAGCGAGATCAGTGACGACTGGGAAACTGATCGGTCTTACCTGAACATGAAAGCCAGATGACCCGCCTGCTCACACCGGCTTTTACAGAAGAGGGGTTGCTTTATCTTCGGCAAGGCCTCGTCAAGCGTTTTCCAACCTGAGGTGGACCCCATTTGTTGGACCGTCGGGGGCCCTGTTTAAGGTGTAGCGCTACTGGGCTGTGGCCCGCGAGACCCCTCCCAAGGGTCTCGCGCGGCCACGAGGCGGTTTACGGGTTGTGTTCCTGTTGATGTTCTTTCGTTCTGAGTCCGTCTCAACGGAAATTTGAGCGCGAACACTTTTGTCGCGTCAGCCCTCTGCGTAGACGTCGGCAGGTGTGCGGTAGGACAGGGCTTGGTGAATCCGCTCGTTGCAATAGAAGTCGAAGTACCTGCCCAGCGAGTCCTCGGCCTCCCAGCCGTCCGCATAGTCCCGCAGGTAGACCTCCTCGTACTTCACCGACCTCCAGAGCCGTTCCACGAACACGTTGTCCAAAGCTCGGCCGCGGCCATCCATGGAGATTGCCACGCCGTCCTTCTCCAATCGGCTCGTGAAGGCCGCCGACGTGAACTGAGCGCCCTGGTCCGTGTTGAAGATCTTGGGCCTGGCGCATGACAGCGCTGCATCGAGGGCTTCGACGCAAAAGTCTCCCGTGAGCGTGTTGGAAAGCCTCCACGATAGGACGTTGCGGCTGTAGAGGTCCATCACCGCGGCCAAGTACAGAAAGCCATGCTGCAACGGGATGTAGGTGATGTCGCTCGCCCAGACCTGGTCGGGCCGCGTGATGACGATATCCCGCAGTAAATAAGGGTAAACCTTGTGACCGGGAGCCGGGCGACTGGTCGACCGCTTGCGGTGTATGCCCTCGAGCCCCATCAGCCGCATGAGCCGCTGGGCGCGCTTCCTGTTGACTGCAAACTGCTCGCATACCTTCCTCGTCCCGAAGAACGGGCGATTGATGTACAGCTCGTCGATCTGCCGCATCAGGGCGAGGTTCTCCGGCGACTCGCCCGCGGGCTCGTAGTACCAGCTGCTCCGCGCCAGGCCCACGAGCTCGCACTGTCGAGACACGCTCAGGTGTTGGTGGTGTGGTTCGATACACCGCCGCTTGACCTCAGCCGACCTCGGCAGCTTTTTTTTTCGGGTCTTCAGCAGAATCTGTGGGTGAAAGCGGGTTCTGAATACGCCTCGGCATGACCTCCGAGAGTTGTGGGCAGCCGCATCGTCATCGCCCAGCGTGGCAAGCCCTCGTCGCGTCGAGTCGCAGCCGATAGCGGGCAAGGCGTCACCGCCTCGGCGGCCTGATGCGGCCCGCCGCTTCGCGGCGGCAGCCGACATGCGGCGGCGTTCCACCGCCTGGAAGCACCGCCCATGGCGGGCGGGCCATGGAGAGAAAGAAGCATCCTGCGGCGTCGTGCGGTAAAGATGCGGTTGCTGAATCAGCCCCTTTGCCGGAGCCACCGCAGGATGCATCTCAAGAGTATTCTCAACCGCGTCGAGCGGCACAAGTGTTTTGTCTACACGCACGTCCGCTTCGTGGACGGCTTGGTCGATCGGGAACTCGAGGTCGATATCGAACCCCGGGCCAACAGCCGGGCGATCTGCTCGGGTTGCGGCGAGAAGCGGCCGGGTTACGACCGGCTTCCGCCGCGACGGTTCCAGTTCGTGCCGCTCTGGAACATCGCGGTGTTCTTCGTCTACGCGATGCGGCGGGTCGATTGCCCGACGTGCGGCGTGACCGTCGAACGGGTGCCGTGGGGCGAGGGCAAGGAGCATCTCACGACCAGCTACCGCTGGTTCCTCGCCCGCTGGGCCAAGCGGCTTTCGTGGAAGGAGACGGCGGATGCATTCAACACGACCTGGGACAACGTGTTTCGGTCCGTAAAACACGCGGTTGAATGGGGGCTGGCCCATCGGGATCTCTCGGGCATCGAGGCCATCGGCGTCGATGAGATCCAGTGGCGAAGCGGCCACACCTACCTGACGCTCGTCTATCAGATCGACGGGGCGAAGCGGCTGCTCTGGGTGGCCCAGGAGCGGACCGAGCAGAGCCTGCGGGACTTCTTCACCTCGCTCACCGCCGAGGTCCGGTTGGGCATCCGCTTCGTCTGTAGCGACATGTGGAGACAATACCTCAACGTGATCGCGGAGCAGATCCCGGACGCCCTCCACGTCCTCGACCGCTTCCACATCATGCGGAACATGAACATGGCCCTCGACGAGGTCAGGCGGGCCGAGGTCGCCCAGCTGCGGCGCGACGGCTACGAGCCGATCCTGACGAAGGCCCGCTGGTGCCTGCTCAAGCGACCGGAGAACCTGACGGAGCATCAAGAAGTCAGGCTCAAGGAGATCCTGCAGTACAACCTCAAGAGCGTCCGCGCCCATCTCCTCCGGGAAGACTTCCAGCGGTTCTGGGAGTACACGAGCCCCGAGTGGGCCATGAAGTTCCTCGACGCCTGGTGCACCCGCACCATGCGCAGCCGGATCGGCCCGATGAAGAAGATCGCCCGGAGCTTGCGGCGTCATCGGCATCTGATCCTCAACTGGTTCCGGGCTCGAGGCACGATCTCGTCGGGCGTTGTCGAAGGATTCAACGGCAAAGCAAAACTGACCACCAGAAAAGCATTCGGTTTCCGGACGCCGCAGGGCATCGAAATTGCCCTCTTTCATGTGCTCGGGCGGTTACCCGAGCCTGCGTTCACCCACAGATTCTGCTGAGGAGGCTTTTTTTCAACCATTCGACCTCCATCTTTAGGCGGCCGATCTGCTCGAAGAGTTCCTGCTCATCCGTGGCCTGGTCAGGCCGCCGCTGCCGCCCATCGGCGAACAGTTCGGCCACCTGGGCCATCAACTGCTTCTTCCAGGCCGTCACCTGGCTTGTGTGGATGCCGAACTGGCTGGCCAGTTGGGCCGTTGTGCGGTCGCCCTTGGCGGCCGCCAAGGCCACCTTGGCCTTAAACGGAGCCCCATACACACGTCGCTTGCCCGGCATCGTCATACTCCTGATAGGGGGCCTCCAAGCCCGGAGGCTCCACCTTATCAGGGCGCCCGAAATCCAGGGTCCGCCTCAGCCTTAAGGGTCGATACCCCTTGTCAGGGTACCTATACTCACTTCAGAAGGTCCGCTAATCTGATGTAGAGCCCCCCCTTAACGAGGTCTCGGGAGTTGATGCCCTTGATTTCTTTTTCGCACCTAACCGTGGTGGAATGCTTCCTGCACCGTCTTACCGCCGGCACTCACCGCGGCCTTTTCACGAGCGCGGTTGCAGCGTTGCTGCTGGGGTGTACTGCCGACCAAGGAGGTGAATCCGGGCCGGGCAGCATGTTTGGCAAGCGAACCGTGCCCGCTCGCGTGGTCGTGGCTGGCGAGGATCAGAGACCACTCGCGTTTCCTTCACTCGCCTTAAACGGAAGTCCAATCAGCGCGGTGCGGAAGGCACTTCGCGTCGCTCAAGAAGAGCATGATCAGAAGATAAAGGCTTTCGATCGGACACTTTCCAGTATCCGTGCGGCATGGAATAAGGTCCACGTGGAGCTGGGCGAGGCTCGCGAGGCAGTTGCCCGCGACTACAACGAACTACGGCCGAAACGAGACAGCGAGGAGTATGCCACTCGTGATCCCCTCGAAGGCCTTTCGAAGGCCCGCGCTGCCAAAACGCGGGCGGACGCAGCCTACAAACAGGCGTACGCGTCGAGAATCGAGCCACTCGAAGCAGAACTCGCTCGGCTTAAACAAGAACAATCAAACGTGCAGGCCTCGTTGTCTTCGCTCCAGGCGAACCTCGCCGACCATTTTTTTAACGCGCTCCCGACCCCGCCGGCGGCCCAATGGAAAACAGATTCCGAAGGAAAACAGACACTGGAAATCCCGCCGGGTGAGCCGTGGTGCATCTGGGCGGAGAAGTCCCATCGAGTCGCAACGGCGGTGGTGTCGGACTGGGTCATCGACCCGTCAACCGGGCGAAGGAGATCCGTCTCTCGGGGTGGAGAGTACAGGACGACGGTTTATCGCTGGATGCTTGTTGTCCCCGATGCGCTCGATGATACAGGGGGCCTCTGCTTCGATGAAACCAATACATACGACGGCACAGTCGCCAGCCGGATCGCACCCCTAAGCGAAGAACCGATCATTCGCCGCGACTAGGGCCGTTTCACTCAACTTTATGTCGTTTTTGAGATATCAAGTCCATCACTGCACGGTAAGTCACATGCATTTCTCATTGCCCCGTCGATTGATTATTTTGGCCATTACGTTCATTGTGATGACCGCCCATCCAATCGTATGGGCCGAAACCAGCGATGACCTTCGAATCATTGAGGAGCTCTGTGCCACCGCGAAGCGTGATCGAGAGCTTCGTAACTACGAGGATGTTGAACGGGGCCGCCGCAAGCGATGGGAGATCCTTCAACGCCTTGCGACAAGCGGAAGCGCTGCGGAAACCCCTTTGCTTGCAGGGTTTTTGGCGATAAGAGATGTCGACGGAGAAAACACAACGGCCGACAAGGTATTAGATCCGGGCCTCGTTAACCGGCTCAAATACAAGGAGGCGTGCGCAAGACTTCGCGAGGCATGGGCTGCAATGGCTCGCGTTGCCGATGGCCCGGTGCTCGGGGAAGTTGCCGTTCGGCTATTCGAAGTAGCGCAGCAAGCTCGCGGCGTTTATCGCGACGCGCTCGATCCAGAGTCATCCAACTGCGTCGCCACGCTGGCCGAAATTAAGGCAGCGCTGATTGAGGCGGAACGTCGCGACCCATTCTGCATCATGGCGACTCCACTGCGGCTCTTTCTGGACACACCAGATCCTAAGGAAGCCTTCCTGCGTGCAGAGCATCGCAAGTCGTTCCAGCAACGACAATCCACACTTGTGAACATTTCTCATCCGGTCGTATTTCTAGATAAAAGGCAAAACGACTCCACCAAAGACCCAACCAAGCCGGATGCACCTAGCGAAGGCGCCGACAAACCGCTGCTCCCATGGCACGCCGCCGTGGAAATTGACAAAGCCAAAAGCCTTCAGTTTTTGCTTGACGAGTTGGATTACGGCGCTTATCTCAAGCCAGATGTTTCTGGCCCCGGCTACATTCTCCCCGGTAAGGTTGTCGCAGGTCGAGACCGGATGTCCGACCGGTTTGTTCTTCTGTACGGGCGATACCTGTTCTGCCGAGTGGAAGACCGTGACAACGCCCTGCGTGCTGCCGTTCTTTACCTCGACGACGATCACAAATGGCAGCGTCGCTATCTCAATCTCCTCTGGCGGACTCCACAGCAGGACGAACAGTTGCCGCTCCGAGAACTGGTTGAATCCATGCCCGTCAGGCATGAGTTCAAACTCGCTGACAATAGTTATTCAGTCTGTGACTTTCCAATCGAGGCATGTGAGGACCTTATTGCCGCCCAAACGCAAGTTCTCTGTGTAAGAGACGCCTCTCAGTTTGCCCGCCTTCGATACCATCCTGTGAGGAACGATGTGTATGCCATAAAAAAGCTATTGTCGACTCGCGCGTATGATCCAAACGACGTAAAAACAACACCGGGAGTTGCCGGTGTCTTACAAACGTTGGCGAGCGTGCGCGACGCTACAAAACATCCCCTTGTTGAACTGATGAGGGATCGCGGGTGGGAGCTGCCATCGGCGTCAGGGACGTTTACTCAGGTTCTCAACCCGTTGGTCATTGTTTCTGACGGTGACAACGCCGAGACCATGCCAAAGTTCTTCGCCGAAAATACACCATCCCCTTACCTTCAGTTGGAGGACGGGAAGCGGTTGGTTTTTGAGTTGAATGAGGGCGAAGGCGCGCCGCGTTGCACCATTAACTACCCTGGCGCAACCGTAGCGATGCCGCTGCACTTTCATTCGGTCCCCAAAAACCTACTCAAGGGAGGGCGGATGGGCGCGGCTTTCTTCCAGCTTCTCTCAGACGCCGGATATACCGAATCGGAGTCCTACAACGAAATCCAGACCTGCATCGAAAAGCCCAAGCATATCCCGTCCCGATTCATGCAGAGGCTTAGGTCGAAAATGATCTCGACTGGAATCGATAGTGATTCGGCGCAGAAGGCGATGCTTTCAGAAGCAGGTTGGCAAGGCGCGCCTTTTCTTTCAAGCGAGATGAACCGGTTGTATGGTGTTTATGGGTTTCGGTATCTGCGCGACCAACGCGGAAACTGGATCACAAGTCGCCGCTTCAGTGAAGACCAAGACATTGTTTCAGGCACAACGAATTCCGCGGCATCCACAGCTGACGACTCGCCTCCGTTTGACTTTCGCGCGCAGGACGGCGTTGGGCGCATTAATACTACTCAGATTTACTCAATGAAAGACTATAAGCAAATCAAAGAAAATATAGTTAAGGAACATTTCAATAAACTTATTCGGTACCACCCAGCGGTTCCTGTTGTCGGCATAATTCGCGCTGATGCCGAAAAAGAGCTCGCAAACCCATCGGATATCAATGCGGACAGCTCCGATGAGATTGGCGCGAAGATCAAAAAGCTCAAGGACTTCAATAGGTCAATTGGCGAGGCGGTATCGCTCTTAAATGCCGGTAATGAAAACCTGTTGCGGCCCGTTCCCGCCTGGAGCACCAACGAAGACAAATCACAGTCCGATACACTTGTTTCACTACACAATGCCTATGTTGGCGTGGTAAAGTCCTTTGCGGTTTCTACCTATGAGTTGCAGTTATACCCGATGTTGTATGACGCTTTGGCAGAACTTTCCAAGGCAGCGGGCTCAAGTCCTTCGTTGACGGAGCAGATCGGGGATCTTAAGGGGAAGATCGACACGGCATTTAATTCAAAGCAAGAGGAATGGGTTGCGAAATCGGAGCCAGTTCTTGCTACTCAGCTTGAGACGGCAAGATATTTTGCAAAGGCCCGCCTTTATCATAAGGCGGTAACGCATTACAACGACGTATTGGAGCAGATGTTCCTGCCGCAGCGTCGACGGCAGGGACACGACCTGTTTAGTAGAGTCGTAACCGCTGATGAGGCACAGGCGTTCGGGGTCGGCGTTGAGAAGGTGATTCGTGCGCAGCAAATGGTGGTCACAGCGCAGATGGAGTTGGCGGGTGTGTTGAACGCGGCTGGCCTCAAGAGTTCCGCCTATTTTGTCTGGCGGCGAGTGGCCGATGACGAGAAGTATCTCCTGCAACCGACCGCAAAGATTGTTCGAACGATCATCGAGAGCTACGGACTGCGGACAAGTGACAGCGTCAATAAGGCTTTGTCCAGCTTTCACGAATCGGCGGCGACGGCCGAACGGGCAGTCGCAAAGCACTGCACTGAGCCGCCATGGCGGGTGTATCCTGAGAGTGATCCCGCCAAGAAGAAGGGCGTGACTGAAGCGATCGGCGAGATCAATGCTTATTTGCAGCGTTTGCAAAATCAGCGCGATCTTGTCGATGGAAGCCGAATCAGCCCCGAGCATGAGCGGTTATTCGATCGCGCGCTGGAGCGAATCGACGAAGCAGAGGCTTTGGATTTCGACACATGGCTCCGTTATCGGCAAGCATTGCTGCCGAAGGGGGAGGTCTTTGCGCTTCGAACACGCGGAAAACGCGAGGAATACACGATTCACCCAGTTCAGTTTTGTCCGCGAACATATGATCGCGACGATGGATTTACGTTGCCATTTAAGGGCATGCTGGTCGACACGTCGGCTTCAGAGATTGGCAAATGGTGCGGGCTGAATGATAAGGAAGCCTTTGAGTCGCCGATCGCCGAAAAGGCATGTTTTCTGCTCGCGTGGTATTGGCTCGACGAGGGCGAAAAGTCCAACTCGCGGGCCGCGTTTATGAAACTCGCGGATATTCTTTTGGCGAGGGCTGAGCAGGCTGGCGAGGCCCAAGGCAAACTGACGAAAAAACTCAATGCGTTATCTGCGATTATTGGCGGCTATGCGATTTTCGATGAGGTCCCAGGGGTCAAGGTCATCAGAAGCGGCCTCGGTGCCTACATGACGCCGCAACTCGTCCATTTACAGCGGGAATGGTTTTCTGCCGGGCAGTACGGGCCGCATGCCGCCAACGAATGTCGCATCCTGGAGCGCCACATGGAGGCCATACAGGACCACGCGGTGCAACTCAGTTCCGCGGATTTCGCGGGCAGGTATTTTCTCGCGGATTACACGTACATTTACGGAGCTGTGCCCAACTGGCTTGTAGTGCAGGCCATAACATCTCCTGAGTTGTTTAAAGATCTCACGGCGGAGGAAATCAAGAAACTTAGAGGAGAGGCAGTCGAGGGCGATCGCTGGATTCCGCTCCGTGAAGACGAAGTCAGCCACTTTTTTAATAAGCTCAAGCTTAATGCCACCGTTGATGAGGACATTGTGAACCTTGCGAAGTAAGGGTGCTTTGGTTTCTCATCGTGCTTTGAGCCGATATCGATGCAGTCATTGGCTCCGGCGTGTTCACTGCCGTGGTGTCTTGCGTATCAGCGCAGCAGGGATAACCGTGCTCCTCATCACGGCGTGGGTTGCAGCACACGCCGCTGCAGATGATCGCGTGCGTCAGGCGATCGACCGGGCGTCGGTCTATTTGATCCAGGCGCAGGCCCCGAACGGGACCTGGAACAGCGTGGTGGGCCATGAACTCGGCGAGACTTCGCTCGCTGGCATGGCTCTCCTGGCTGGGGGGAAGCCAGCCAACGAACCAGCGGTCCTCGCGGCCGCAACGGCGGTCCGTGAGCGGGCGGCGGATGATTGGAGCACTTACGACATTTCGCTGGCGATCATGTTTCTCGACCGCTTAGGGCTGCCGCGGGACTCCGACCTGCTGGGCCAGCTCGGACAGCGGCTCGCTGGCGGCCAGGGCGGAAATGGCGCATGGACGTATTCTTTGCAACGCGGCGGAGGCCATGGGGGCGACAACTCCAATACCCAGTTCGCCGCCCTTGCATCATGGGTGAGTCGTCGGCACGGAGTTGGCAACGACGTCTTGCTGCAAAGACTCGATCAATATTTCCGCGGTTCCTTCGACCAATCCCTGGGCGGTTGGGGGTATTCGCCGGGGTTCGGTGCAACACCGACGATGACGTGCGCCGGACTCGTCGGTATTGCGATCCCGAAGGGCGCGAACGGACGTCGCACTGCCCCAGAAGACGGGGGGCGCCGTGGTCTGGTGGCTGCCAACGACCCGATCGCGAAGCGGGCGCTGGAGGCTCTCGGGATCGAACTGAAAAACGCCAACAAGGACAGGTCCGCCGGCATTAACTCGGACCTCTACTTTTTCTGGTCCCTGGAACGCGTTGCCGTGATCTACGACTTGAAGGATATCGGCGGTGTGGACTGGTATCGGTGGGGAAGCCAGCGGTTGTTGGCCGGGCAATCGCCAAATGGCGAATGGCAGGGCACCAGTAGCACAAAGAACTGGCCGTTCGCCCAGGCGGTCGGCACGAGCTTCGGCATCCTCTTCCTCAGCCGAGCCAATGTTGCCGCGGACCTCACGGCCGCGATCGGCAGCGGCGGCGGAGTCGGCGAGTCCCCACCCGGGCTTGGTGGCGGCACGCCGGTCATTGGGCGACCCATGGATGGCGCCACGGCGCCACCGGCAGTCGCTCCGACTGCAGACCCCGGGAAACGTCGTCCAACGCCCGCTCAGAATCCGCCGCCTAAACCGGCTCCAGGCCCTGGAATCCTCGACCCTTTCTGAAGAACCCGGTAGGTCTGAAGAACTTGCCTGCCTGATCCAACGGGTCAACGAACCGGTCCGGCCGCTTGCACAACTTGCACCCTTCGGAACTGAGTCATGGCTCCACACCGTACCAACGCCGCCGTCTCGCGGGGTGGGAAAAACGCTCTCCTTTGGCAGCGATTGGCCGTGCTCCTGACGACCGCGATCGTTTTTTTTTCTGTGGCCGTTCTTGGTGGGTTCAGCTGCACTCGGCGGCCGGAATGGGACTCCGGACTGCGAGGCACCAACGTTCCCGAGCCGACCCAGCGAGGCGGAGCCAACGTTGGTAATGCCTCGAAAGCAGGCGACGGCAACGGCGCCGGTTCCGGCAATGGCTCTGGAGACGGTTCAACGGACGGGCAGGGCCAAGGCGATGGCGAGGGCTCCAAGGGCGCTGGCACGGGGTCAGGCGAGGGCGGCGAGGGATCGGGGCCGGATGGATCGAGCGGCGACAGCGCAGGCGGCGTCGCCGGCGGCGGGAACCAGGACGGGGGGGCGGCCGTGGCGCGCAGCCAGACGGGCGAGGCCGCCGGGATCGGTACCGACCCTTCGCAGCCACCAGCCGCTCTCCCAGGGCGGCCGCGGCCCAAGCCGCGTTATGACGCCGCCACGGCGGCGGCGGTCGCCGAGCGGCACCTGAAGCGGGCCGCCTCGCATCGATCCGCCGGCGATCTGGGGAACGCGTACGCTGACGCCATTCAGGCCTTCGAAGCGGTTGAGCCGCACGCGACGTCTGACGACGCCTGCAAGCACGTCTTGGCCAGCGCCAAAACGATTCTGCAGGATCTTGCAGAACGCCAGAGTCGCAAACCCATACCTCGAGCAACGCCCTCGTATTTGGAATGACTTCCGGAGCGTTTCTTCAACATGGCCACACCAACCGGCATCGAACTCCTCAATGAAGTCACCTGCCCCAACTGTTGGCAGAAGTTCCCCCCCGAGGATGCACTCGCCATCGCCGGGCATGGGGACCTCATGGGCGACCCCAGGCTCACGAACGATCAGGAGCACCTTCGCTTCGTACCCACGAGGTTCACGCCAGAATGCGCCGCCCTTGATGAAAAAGATACGTCATCGTTCGATCTCGCCTGCCCGAACTGCCGCCTGCTTGTGCCTCGCGTCATGTTCGAGCGGCGAGACACGTTGTTCCTGTCGATCTTCGGCCGCGTCAGCTCTGGCAAGTCCTACTTCCTGTCGGCGCTTGGTCGGCAACTCAACTCCTCGTTCCCACAGCGATTTGGCCTGGGCGTCACCGAGCCGCATTCCGCCTCCAATGCAGTGATCCGCGACTACGAGAACAAACTTTTCAACAACCCCGATCCCGATGCCCTTGTCGATATTCCGGCCACGCAGCCAAGCGGGCACAAGCACTATCAGGAAGTGGAATATGCGGGCGACCTTCGACGCTATCCCCGGCCAATGTACTTCCAAGTCGCCCCGACCGGTCGCCATCCCAACGCGAAGGATCCGGTGCGCTACATGCGGACGATTTGCCTCTACGACAACTCCGGCGAGCATTTCGCCCCGCAATGGGCGAAGCCAAACAGGCCGGAGACGGAGCACCTCGCACGATCATCGGCGATGCTATTCGTCTTCGACCCCACTCGTGAACCAGCGTTTATCGAGCGTTGCCGCGTCGCGTCGTCCGATCCGCAGTTCGAGGAGGCGGTGAAGAACAAGGAGAACGAGCCGCAGGCCGTGATTCTCGCCACGGCCGACCAGAATGTGAAAAAATGGCTCGGCCGCGAAATCGCCGCCCCCCTCGACACGCCGCTGGTGGTGATGGTGGCCAAGTTCGACGCGTGGCGGCATCTCGTCAAGGGTGAGTTGCCATCGTTCGCCACGGGTCGCGAAGGCGATTTCTCCGTGATTCAAGGCTTCAGGGTCGACGAAGTGGAGCGGGTTTCCACCAAGATCCGGGAGTTATTGCTGACGCTCTGCCCGTTGATCGTGAGCACGGCCGAGCGGTTCAGCCGCAGGGTCTGCTACATCCCCACGAGCGCTACGGGCTGCAGCCCCACGATGGTTGAACAATCCGCGGACGGCAATCCGTGCTACAAGTTTCGTCGGGGCTCGATCCGCCCGATCTGGGCGGAAGTACCCTTACTCTGGATTCTCCAAGAACTCACGTCTGGCGTCGTGCCCGTCGCCTCCGTGAGGGGCACCTCTGCTTGAGGGTGGATAAGCATGCTTGGCCGAGTCGTCATCACCAGCGTGCCACGGGGCCTCGACGGGGGCGCAGGTTTTCAGACCGTTCTGCGCACGCACGGGATGCAGCCGTCGGTCGCCGAACGACTCGCCGGACGGGCTGCGTATCCTCATCCCTTCCCGTTCGGTGATCCGCGTAATCCCCACGTGCTCTTTCACCGGATCGAGCGTGTTGGCGACCGAACGATCCACATCCTCGGATCGGTCCGCGACGCAGGCGGTAGTTCCACGGGGCGCTCAAACCATCTCGCCGAACTGATCGCGATCGATTCGGCGGAGACTCCCGGTCTCCCGGGCGGTCCGGCCTTGGCGGCCAGTGCGTTTCCGTGGCTGCGGCAGTGGACTGGCGAGCCGCGTGCCGTGCCGCTTGCCGAGGAGGTCGCGATCCTTGCGCATGATCCCGCCGACCCCGAAGCCAAGCGGGTCCTGGCTCGATGCCCTGCGTGGGAAAAGGCCACAGGCGATGCCGGGTGGGCCGGGGAACTTGCACAATCATTTCTCGACGGCCGCCGAGCCCTGATCTGGGCGGGTGACGCTGTCAACGTTCTGGAGCTCTTCACGGAAGCCCTTCGCCTGCTGCCGGCGAGCGTCCGCTGGCAGGTGACCTTCAACACGTGTGAGATCGAGCCCTTCCCGGCGCATTGGCGGGCCGTCCGCCCGGAACTCGGTCTCGTCGGAAACTACGAGCCCACCAACGAACTCCGACTGGTTCTCGGGAAGATTCGTGACAGCGGCAGTCGTGCCCCGGATCACGACCTGGCCAGACTCGCGCGCGGAGGGGCACCATTCCGTGAGATTCATTCCGTACCTTCTGGTGAAAGCGAACACGTATCTCCCGCAAGCCAAGACGACGCTGCGCTCCGTGCGCGGCTCAGGGAGATCAGTGAGAAGCGACGGCGACGAACCGGCGCCGCCGTTGCCACTCGCGCGGCGAACAGTACGCCGGGCACGCAACGATGGCTCCTGCCGGCGGTCCTACTGTGCATGCTAGCGCTTCTGGGGGTTAGTGCGGCGACTCTTGCTGTCCGATCTTACTGTTGGGGCCCCGGCGCTGAGACATCGCCGGATCACGCGCTGCGTTCGAAGCGTGAGGAAGAAACGCGAGCGAAACGGTTGGCAGATGAAAAGAAGCGTGAGGAAGAAGCGCGGGCGGAACGGTTGGCAGAAGAAGAGAAGCGGGATGCTGAGGCTCGCCAGACCAAGAAAGCCGCGGACGCGGAGCGGCTAGCCGAGGCTGAGCGGCTCGCCGAGGCTGATAAGGCTGAGGCTATGCGGGCTAAGGACCAGGAAGAAAAAGACAAGCAGAAGAAGGCCATAGAGGCACTCGAGGCGAAACCACGCACGACGGTATCTTTGATCGGCTCAGAGCGCAAATCCGATTTAACTCCTGAGCAGGCCCCGATGGGCAGGGCTATTGAACTCTGCGATGCCTTCGACGTAGACAACCTGATCTCGCCCGTTCTTGAACTGGTAAGTCCTTATAACGATGAAGATCGGCCGAGGGTCATCGGCGCAAAGCCTACTTGGCACATTGTCGGAACAATCTTTGACAAATCCAAGGGGACGCGGACTGATGAGGTTTCAGCCGGCCGGATCATCGCCCGGAACGGAAAACTTTTCCTTGAGCTTCCGCTGCAGGGCCCAAAGCATTGGCTGTTCCCGCGTTTACAGAACTCGCTTCTTGTCCTATCGACACGTGGCCCGGGGGGGGCTGGCAACCTCGCGACGCGTCGTGAGATTCGACTTGCTCAGCCTGTCAGCACGCCAGAGCCGTATCTCTTGGATCCGCTAGAGGAAAACGACCCATTTTCGATTCCGATCAAAGAATCCTTAGCAGGGCGAATGTCAGGCCTCATAAAGCAGACTCAAGACGTAGGTGGTGCTAAAAAAAACCAGCGGCTGTCCTGGAAAGTGGAACTCAAGCACCCCGCTTTCGATGAACCGGTCATATTGAGCCACGAAGAAATACAAAAAGAACTGTTGCTTATCAAGCCGCATCCGGCCGGTCTGGAGGTTCGTTATCACACCATTGACGAAAAAGGGGATTTTCAGGAATGCATCGAGGCAATCCAATACGCCTTTACGGTGGCATTCACTCCTGGCGGGTTTGAGTGCGGACAGAAACCTTCTGGAATTGAGTCGATAGTTCTTAAGAAAATGTTGACAAAGGACAGGTTTCGGATGCTTCGCGACAACGACAGTCCACAAGCTCGTGAAGCCCTTGAGAAGAACGTTGCAGACGCACTGGGTTATGAGAAGCGTGACCCAGTGACTGCGGATCTGAGGCGGACGTACGCTCGCCTGGCAAGCGAGTTGCAAAGTCTTCAACAACAAGGTGGTAATCCATTTACCATGCCGAAGACTCCCGAGGAGCGAATGAGTTATAAGACGAGTCACGAGCTTATGAAAACTAAGCTTAATAAAAAGGCCGAAGAAGTCTCAGGGCAGGAGGCAAAGTGCCGAGGGAAAGCCTCTAAGGACGCGGAAAACTTCGTCGAAGCCGTGGCAAAAGCGGCTGTCTACCTCCAGCCGATTAAAGCCCGAATCAAGGAGGTTACGGCGACGGCCACCTCAGAGTCTGGCACGGATTACAGCATTCCCATCGTCATCCCCGACAGGGAACCGGCGTCCGACTAGCAACCGCCACCGGTGGCCCCTACAGTGAGGGGAATCCGGATGCTTCAAAAAGCCATCGACGTGAACACCAGCCTCATAACCCAAACGCCGCTTGAGACAATCTCGCGACTCGCGGATGAACTCCGCGCTGCCTATGAGCAACTCGTCGGCGGGGAAACGGTTGCTGCCCCGGCCGAGATCCGCGTATTGGTTGGCGAGTGGAACGCCAAAGTTCTCCCAGCAGTCAACGCCCGGATCGCCCGCTGCCATCAACTCGTCGGCCGCGGCCTGCGCGACGAGGCGATCGGACATGCGCTCGAGCAGCCAGACCTGTTCGAGGTGGTGAAGGTGCTCGATCTCGAGCGGTTTGGAAGGTCGAACTACGCGGCTTGGATGGAAGCGAGTCGGACTGCCGGCCTCGTCGCCCCAGTGCCGCCAGATCTCGACAAAATGGCCGAAGTGGTGGTGGCGCAAGACCGGCTCCACGACATACAGGAACTGCTCGACCAATGGCGGCGGCTCAACTTTCGGCGGGCCCCGCTGCCCGCCCGGATCGGATTGCTTCGCGAGATCTTCGAGCGTGACCCGCAGGAAGTCTGGCGAGAAATGCTCCGCGAACACGAATCGTACCGCTTGATGGAGATCAAGGCTGAAACTTCCAGGATTCGTGATCGGATGCGGCAGCGGACCGTGGACCTGGAGCAGGCCGAGCACGACGTAGAACAGTTTGTCGGCGAACTTCGTGGTGAATGGAGCCAGGTCAAGCCTGCCGACGACCTCATCGATCGGGTCATAAGACTCGCGGCCGAGACGCGGCAGCGCCGCGCTGATGCCACGCTCGACCGGCTGCTGCCGGAACTGGAGGCGGCCTATGCCGAAATCGCGATTGATCGAGCCGCGGCCGGGAAGAAACTTGCTCGCCTTCACGCCACATGGCATGCGACGCTCGCCGACCGCGGCGTCTGCGACCCCACCGACCCGCGGCTCATGCGGGCAAGCCCGATCCTTGACTACGTGACGTCGCTACACGAACACCGTTCGCTTATTTTTGAGGTCGGGCATCGGGTGGCGGAGCGTCCGGCGACACTCCGCGCCAGGGGGGCGTGGGTGGACGAACTCATCCAGATGATGGACAGGGTCGATGATTCCGCGACGCGCCTTCCTGCGGAGGATGTCGATCCGAATCGGATCAAAGAACTCTCCGATCGGGTCGCCGACATCACGGAGAGCGTTCACCGTGAGGAATGGATGCGGCGAGCTCTGGCTGTCTCGACGGTCGTCGCCCTCTTCGTCGGTATCGCGGCCACGGCCTGGGGCGTGTTTTCATGGAACCGGCATCGGGACGAGGTCGCGGCGGCCCTCGCCGCATGCGAGGAGGCCGTCAAGCGGATTGAGGCAGGAGATGGCAGCGGCAAGGATCCCGTCCCGGACGGGTCGGCGGCGGTGCGAGAGGATCCCCGGGTGGCCGCGGCACTCGAGCGCGTCGCCTCGGCGGCGAAGAAGCAGGCCGACGGCCGCGAAGCGTTCGCCAGTCAGATAGGAGCAATCCGTAAGGCAGTCGCCGAACTCCAAGCGGCACCACGGCTCGATCCTCTCGCGCCGTGGCCGGAGGAGTTTGCGAGGGTTGCCAGACTGTTGGACGACGTGCGGGAGCAGCACACGGCCGTGACCGACGAAGAGCGGGCGCAACTCGAGCTACCGGCGGCCGCACTCCGTACGAAAGCCAAGGAGTTCACGGCGGCCGCGGACGATACCTTTGAGGACCGAGTCCGGCGTCTCGAGGCTGATCTCGCTTCAGTCCAGTTGACGCTCACCAATGATGCCCGACAGGCCAGGGTCACGCTCGACGAGGTGACCGCCTCCTTCGACACGCTGCGATTCCTTTCCACCAAGGCGGCGTGCCCTGCCGCGGCCAGCGGCTATGGAGGCCGCAGAGTCGTGTCGGCCTCGATCGCTGCCCTCGTGTCCTCGGAGTCGAAGGCGGCGACGGCGATCAACAGCCTGCGGGCCAGGTGCGCGGTCGTGGCCGGCATGGAGGCCCGCGAGAGCGCGGCAGACCGACTGCTGATTGATGGGAAATACGCCGAATACGCCGATGCGATTCGAAAGATCGCAGACGATGTCGGCTCGGGCGGCGTCGCGAGGGATTACGAGGCCGTCGCCCGCGATCATGCCGAATGGTTGGCGATCGCCGAATGGCAAACGTTTCTAGCGAGTCTCGACCAACCAGCGAAACTCACACCGGAACAGGCCAAGGGGTTGTTGGAGAAACTTCGCTCGTTGGGACCCGACGTTGCACGATCGCACGGCTGCAAGGAAGCAAGGCCGTGGCTGGAGCCGGCGCTCGAGCGGGCCAGCGCCAACATGCCCGAGAAAGTCGACGAGTTGAAGGGGGCTTTCGTCACAATCCTCGAGAGCCAGCACGGGGAGCGTATCGACGGTGTGATCTGGAAACGCGATGTGCTGCCGTATCCACGCTACTATTGTCTGCTCCAGGACCGACCGCTAGCCGATCAAAAAAAGAGCATCCGGTACGTGAACGGTCGGCCTGATGCGGCGAGGGAGTGGCCGACGAAGACGCTCTGGTTCGATGCTGCCGACTACGAGGTCGCCGACTCCCCGCAGAAGAGCATCGCTTTGAAGTGTAAGTCCGTCACCGAAGCATTTTCAGGCGGCGCCTCTGCCATCGACCGGCTTGCGATCGATGTGATCCGCGAGTGCTCGAGTGAATGGCAACCGCCGGCAGGCCACCCGGGCCTCGATCCGTGCTTGCACGCCATTCTCGTAAGGTTTCTGGTCGCTCGTGCTTGCGAAGCGAGCCCCTCCGTGAAGGAGTTGCTAAAAAAACCGCTGATTGACCTTAACGCAGGAGCAGCGCCCGACGGTCAACCGCTGATTCTCAAGGGCGTGGATAACGAGGTGTTCACCGCCGTGCTTGATCCCCAGAAACAGGACGATGGAGCATGGGTCCGCGCGAACCGAGCCAAATGCGAGGCATTTGTGAAACTGGTGGCACACGAGGCGAGCGAGGCCGCCCGCACCATTGAAGCCCGCGAGCGGGACATTGAGCAGCGTTTCCGCAGCCTTTCGCACTATCGCTGCGTCGGCCGGCTGCGGAAGCGGGCGGAAGGCGGTTGGGCGATTAGCGGCGGCGATCCGGTGATCCGTGCGGGAAAGCGGGTGCTTGTTGCAGGCGGGGCGAGTGAAGGCTCCACGATGGTTCCCTGCGTTCAGTGCGACGCCAACGGCGGCATTCCCCCCGGTAGCGATGTGAATGGCCGGGCTGGCGATCCGGTGTTCCTCGAAGTGAGTCTCGATAAGAAAGGCTGATCGCGGCATGACGCAGGGCTATCTGTGGAAGAAGGGGGATCGGGATCTGGGGCCCGTTTCGCTCGCCGAGATGCGAAAGATGATCCGCATGGGAACCCTTGGACGATTTCAGCAGGTTTCCGTGGACGGGGGCTCCTCGTTTGCGCAGGCGTCGACCTTCCCGGAACTCTGGGAATCTCAGGATCTGATCCCCATTCCCGTCGCTCCCGAACCAACGACTCACGTGGCAGCGATGGCTGCTCCGCTCCCGATTGCCAGCCAGCCGTCCGGCGAGTTCTCAACACGTGCCAGCGGGGTGTCGCGGCCCGCCCGGACTGGACGAGGCCTCGCATTAGCGGGGTTCATCGCCGCCACCACGGGGCTCGTGCTCACGCTGGGGCCGCTGCTGGTCTGGGTGCTTCGCTACCCGGATGGCTATTGGGCCGTGCCGCTGGTCTTTCCCCTGCTCGTGGCGTCGATTACGGGGCTCGCCCTGAGCTGCATTGCCATGGCCCGCCAAACAGACGGCTTTGCCACGACCGGGCTTGTGGTCGGGATCTGCGGGAGCGCCCTCGGGCTCGTCACCGCGATTGGGTGGCTCGTGTCGAACGACCCTCGCGACGCCTGGATCGTCCGGCTGACGGCCACCGCCGAGGCCGACATGCAGATCGCCCGACGCAACTTTACAGCCGCCATCAAGCGTTATCGGGAGCATGCGCCGAACGACGACCATAACGTCGCTCGCGACGAGATGGCGAAAGATCTCATGCTGCTGACGCAGGCCCACAAAAATCTCCTTCAGGCGGCTTCCTCGACGCCACGGTTCAGCCGGCACTTCCGCAAACTCGAGGATCTTAAAGCCGACTACCGAAGTTTCAGCGAGGCGGTGAAGCTCCAGGACAAGAAAGACGCTCAAAAGGTGATCGACGACATCGGCCAGAGCTCGACGACGCTCAAGGAGTTGCTCGATCTCTGGGACCTCCATCAAACGGGCCAGCTCACGACTGACTCCGTCCAGGCAAAGTTCAGGGATTCTGGGGACCTAAGGAACCTCAGGTGACCACTTCGCTGCAGCCCGTCTGGTATGTGAAGAAGAACGGCTGGGTTCAAGGCCCCTTTACTGGGGATCTCATGCGCCGGATGTACGCCGTGTCGTGCGTGGGCGCTGTGGACCTGACGGCAAGAGACCAGACTGGGCCATGGCGCGAAGTCCGGACGTTTTCGGAGTTGACCGATGGGCGTATCGCGGAAGGGCGCGTTGCGACGGCCGTCGGCTGGGAAGTTGCTTCTTCGGGTCTGCCTCCGGGGTCCGTGGAGTTGGGCATGCTCCAGATGTATGCCGCCAGAGGTCTCTTGCAGCCGCACGATCTGGTTCGGCGACTACCGGATGGCACATGGCAGGCCGCGCGGAGCGTGGAAGGTGTGTTCGGTGGTCGCCGCTCCTGGTGCATGGCATGCAGCAAGACACTCGGAGCCGACCTCGCGGTCTGCAAGTCGTGTGGGGCGGTCCAGCCCGGTTATGAAACCTCGCTTGCTACGGTCGCTTTGGTCTGCGGGCTCATCGCATTCGTCTGGCACATCATCGCGTTTCTCGCCATCACCGCGCTTGCGGCGAGACGGGCTACTGTTTTTGGTTACGCCATGGACGAGTCATTTCCTCACGCCTTCGCCTTGACGCTCGTGGGCCCGCTGTTGCTTGCCGTCGTGGCCGTGGTGTGCGGTCATGATGCGCTCAGTGCCGTCAGCCTGGGGCGAGCGGCGCCCGCCGATGCCGATTTCGCCACGAAGGGTATGGTTCTCGGGCGGGCGACACTCGGGGCCCTGCTTCTGATAGCCGTTGGCGTGGTGGCTTTCAGTCTGCCGTATTTCCGCGTGGTGATTTGACATGCGACGACGAGAAGGCCGGACCGGTCCGCAACTCAACTGGTCGCGGCAGGATTTGGAGCAACGGCTGCTTTTCAACGGCGGTCGCTATACCCGCGTCAACGGCCTGCTCTCGGGTCTGATCGGGATCGTGCTAGCGGTGGCGTTTTACGCAGTTCTCGCGACGACGCCGCTTGCAAAGACCGCCATCGGCCAGATCTTTCTCGAGCGAGGCCCAACGCAGCATGCCGTTGTAGTCTTGTTTTTCTGGTCGCTCGCGATTTTGGTCTTCAAACGGACCAAGCTTGGTCTGCAGCGTCGGGCTCTCGATGTCAAGGTTTTGCCCGACGAGGCTGGATTCGTGATTTCGCCGTCGACGGTCGACCAGGTCCTCAAACGCATCCACGAACTCGCCGCCGACCCCCGGAGCTTCATGCTGCTCAACCGCGTCGAAGTGGCTCTTTCGAACCTGCGAAATCTCGGCCGAGTGGGAGACGTGGAGGAACTGCTTCGGGCGCAGGCATCGCAAGACGAGTCGCAGGTCGAGACCAGTTACGCATTGATTCAGGGGTTTGTCTGGGCGATCCCAGTGCTCGGCTTCATCGGAACCGTCCTTGGGCTCTCCCAGGCGATCGGCAGTTTCACGGCCGTTCTCGGGACGGGCGAGGATGTCTCGGCGATCACCGGAGCGCTCGGGAAGGTGACGGCCGGCCTCGCTACTGCTTTCGATACGACGCTCGTGGCGCTGGTCGCGGCTTTGATCGTCCAGTTGCTCATGGTGATGACCAAGAAGTCGGAGGAAGAGTTCCTCGACGAGTCGATGGAATACGGAATACGAAACATCGTCGGCCGATTGAGGCTGGAGTCGCTCGGCGAGGAGGCGTGATTCATGGGCCGCCGCAAGCCAGCTGCCGCCTTCTCGCTTTTCTCCTTCCAGGACATCATCACATCCGTCACGGCGATACTCATCCTTGTGATGATCCTCCTCACAATCGAGCTGGTCACGCGGCAACGTCACCAGGCTACGAACAGCCCCGACGCAACGCGGCGGCACATCGATGCAACGGTGACAAGGCTCGAGTCCATCGCCTCACGGTTGCGAAACGAGGTCGCCGCGCGTCGGGCCCAGCAGACGCCCCATACGCTCCAAGAGGCTCGAGATGTGTTGGCTGCCACCCAAGCGAATCTCACAGACGCCCGACTCCGGCTCGCGGAAACCCAGCGGACACGAAATGCCGTAGCGCGATTGCTCGCCACCGCCGAAGAAGAGGCTGCCACTCACGCGGCGGACGCCGAGCGACTCGCCAAACTCCAACGCCAGTCGGATGAGGATTGCGAAGAGTGCGACCGCCTCGAATCTGCCAACCGCACGGAGCAGGAACGGCAGGAGAATCGCAAGCGGGAGATCGCCGAAAAGCCCCGATCGGGCACGGAGCTCGTCTTCAATCCGCCCGCGGATTCCGACCGCAAGGCGTGGCTCGTGGAATTGAGCGGGGATGGCGCGACAGTCGTGCTGCTTGGCGGGAACCGCACGCAGCGGTTGGGCGCTGATACGGATGCCGGCTCCGCCACCGAAGGCTGGATTGCCGGTCTCAAGCCGGAGGGAGACTACTGCCTCCTCCTTGTTCGACCCTCCGCCGCAAAAGGATTAGGACGGGATATCGAGCAAAGGCTCAACGACGCGGGGATACGATTTGGGATCGATCTTATCGGTGAAGATCAGGCCGTTCGCGACGGCTCCACAACCAAGAACCGGGCCCCTTAGGCCAGATCAGGCGAGGACGCATCTCAATGGCACGCTCCCACGAGTCGGTCGAGGGCGGGCTCGAACTTCTGCTCGACACGATCACGAACACGTTCGGGAGCATCCTGTTCATCACGATGCTTGTCGCCGTGCTTCTGAGGATGACGGGCCGTACACCCGCGGACCACGAGCCTGTCTCGAAGACGGAGCAGGCACGCGCAGAAGCACAGGTCGTTGAGTTGTCAGGCGAAATCGACCGGCTGAAAGCTGCTCTCGATGCACTGCCGCCTCCTGATCCCGTGATGGCTCGCCTGGCGAGCGACAGCACGGCCGCGGCACAGGAAATCGCCCGGGTTCTCACCGATGACACGACAATGTCCGGCGAGATTGTCCGTAGCCAGGACCGCATTGTCGAACTCGAGCGGCAAGCGACGCAGATGGCAGAGGAGTTTACGCGAACGGAGGAACGTGCTGCCGTGCAGGCGAAACGCCGCAGGCAGGCCGAAGAGGCGTCGGCGGCCCTAGCGGAACTCGCAGTTGACATTGACCGCCCAGTGGATCCGGACAAAATCGTACAAGTTGCGCAGTTGCCTGAGCTCACGGAACAGAAGAAAAAACAGTTCGCGATCTTGATCAAGTACGGGCGGATATATGCCTGGCACCTTTTTGACAAGGATGGAAACCGACTCGGCCCAAACCCCGATCATTTCATGATCACGTCTCGGTCCGATGGAAACCTCTCCGTGAAGGCGAAGCCAGACGCCGGGCACATCGCAGATGGCGCGACAGTCAAGCAGTCTCTCCGCAGAATGCTTCAGCAATTTCCACCCGAGGACTGGGTTGTTTCCACGCTCGTTGCCGAAGATTCGTTTGCCCAATTCCAGACGGTCAAAGCCGCATTGGTCGATCTTGGCTATCAATACGAACCAATCGTCGTTCGCGTCGGTGAGGGCCTCTGGGATACCGGTGGCGTGTCGGTGCGCGCGCAGTGACGACTGTCGTGCCCTAAAAATCCTGGCTCAGGCGTTTACTGCCTTTTGGGCAAGGAGAAGCACCGTGAGTGGCGTGCCGCGGCACATCTGCAGTGACGAGGGGCCGGAGGGTATCGCACGGCCGCTACGTCGCATCAAGCGATCAACGTGCCCCGGTGAGGCATTGTGAAGGGCTCATACGGGACACGCGCGAGCCTGTGCCCCATCGCACTCAGGAAGCCCGGAGTGCGAGCGACGGGTGGACGGGCGGCGACCTTGTTGGCAGCGCGGAACCGATCGATACGGCAGTCCGTTTTCCCCGCGGTTGCCCGAAGCTGAAGTGGGGGCCGTATGACTCCCCGCGTTCGTCGCTGGCGGCAGAGCCGCCGACCGGGCTATCCTGCTTCAGTCGGTGTAGGAACGCAGGCCTGTTGCTCGGGGCTGCGGCTGAGGCGAATGCGAGGACAGCATGATTGGGTTTCAGGATTTCAAGGACGACAGTCCCTGGCAGGACGATCCCGGGGCGTTTGCCGACGTTCCGCTGGCCGATCAGATCGACGGGGTGCGGGTGCAGCGGCTAACCCGGTATGCCGACGGTCGCGGGGATCTGACGGTGCTGATGTCGGCCCATTACGATCAGGGCGTCACTTCCCCGCATGTCTATCTCGTCACCGCGGTTCCCGGGTCGGTGCGGGCCTGGGTGTTTCATCGCCTCCAGCATGACCGCCTCGCCTTCACGGCAGGGCGTTTCCGCATCGTCCTGTATGACCTGCGGCCCGAAAGCGGCACCTATCAGCGGTTGAACGTGCTGGATGCAGGGGAAGACAACCGAGTGCTGCTCACCATTCCGCCGCTGGTGGCGCACGGCGTGCAAAACATCGGCGCGCACGATGCGCAGTTCGTGAACATGCCCACCCGCGCGTATGACCCTTCGGCCCCCGACAAGGCACGCCTTTCCGTCAGCCACCCCGGCGTTCCCTATGTCTTCGACTGACGGGCCGCTGTTTACGGTCGTCATGGCAACCTACGGACGGGGGCGGCATATCGAGCCGTCGATCCGATCCGTCCTCAGGCAGGAACTCGACGACTTCGAGCTGCTGGTGGTTGGGGATCATTGCACCGACGAGACGCCTGATGTGGTGCGGGCGATCGATGACGCCCGGCTGCGCTGGATCAACCTTGCCGAACGCGTGGGCAGCCAGAGCGGCCCCAACAACGCGGGAATCGCGGCAGCACGCGGGCGGATGATTGCCTATCTGGGGCATGACGACGTCTGGGAACCATTCCACCTGCAGAGCCTCTCCGACATCCTGAACAGACGACCGCAGGTCGATTTCGCAGTCGGGGGCGCGATCTTCCACCTGCCCAACGGCATACCCGGAAGTTGGGTGACCGGTCTGTTCACGGACGATGCCGACAAGCTCATCCATTTTTTCCCACCCAGTTCTTTCGCCCACCGCCGTTCCGTCTGCGACAGGATCGGTGGCTGGCGTCTGCCGATGCAGATCACGGCCCCAGTGGACGCCGAGTTTGTGCTGCGGGCGGCTCGGGCGGGGATGGGCTTCGCCTCGACTGGGCTGATCTCGGTGCACAAGTTCGCGGCCGGGCACAGGTACCTGAGCTACCTTGACCAGGAGTCGAACGAGCAACGCCACATGCTGGCGTCCCTTGCCTCGAACGAACATGCCGAGACGGTTCGCCGGATCGTGGACGACGCGCGCCGTGTGGGCAGCTTCATGATCGTGCGTCATCAAGACTATGACCGCTTTCCTCCCGGCGAACTGGCCAGGCAGAGCCTCGCACGCAAGGGTCTGATGAGAGCCGAGGTCCGCCCGCTGAAGCGGGCAGCCGTGCTGCGGCAGTCCGCATCCGATTGCGCGCTGGACTGGGAAGACACACCGCAAGACGGTATCCGCTGGGCGCGGGCCAACCCAAGGCCACGTCTGTTGCTGCCCTTCACGCGTCGCGGCTGCGCGGACTTGCGGCTGGTCGTCGCCCATGCCGACCGCGCGGCGCTGCACGGCCTCTGCCTGCACTGTAACGGGGAGCTGGTTCGGGCCCGGCTCGACGCGCCGCTGCAGGAGCGTGATTACTGGGTCAGCACCTTCCGAGGGGTGGTGTCGCTGCAGCCCGCTAAGCCATCCATCCTGCACTTCCACCTGTCACCCAATCAGGTTCCGCGGGGCCCCCGAACAGGGATCGGCGTCGGTGACATCCGCCTGACCCCGCTCGGCCCGCTCCGCAGGCTGTTTCGGGGATGGATCGGCTGACGTGTCCGGCTTTCATCCCCTGGACTCCTCGGATGCGGCTGGCCTGCCTCCACGCGTGGGTCAGCTGTCGCCGTCGTCCGCGTCGGCGGCCGTGGTCGGGTCGTTGCCATCGCCGATCGCGCAGTACCAGCGGAGAATGGTGGTGTCGATGTCGATCTCGATCGACTCCACGTGGCCGTCGAGGAAGGTGAACTGCGAGATGCCGGGATGGGCACTGCCGTACTTCCGCCGGTTCGTGTCAGCCGGCCCGGCGGCCAGGCCGTTGGCCGGGTCGCGGAACACCGTGAACGGGTTGTCGGAGGCGAAGAACGTGGTGTCGCCCTGGGCGTGATCCACCATGTTGGCCGCCACCGTCGAGGAATCGATCCTGGGGATGTGCCGCTCCCCGACGGCGAACGTCTTCGAGAGACCGTCGCTGACCTGAGCAGACCGGATCCTGGAGAGCGTGAACATCGGTCCGGCCCGTCGCGGGTCGAGGGGGGCGGTGCCCGTCGAGTAGTTGTAGTACGTGCCCGCGTTCGCCGCGTAGTCTCCTCCGGCCCCGACGCCCTCCTTCACCGGTGGCTGATCGTTGTTGTCGAAGTTGCGATCGGCTACGGGCGCCCGGCGGCTCGGGCAGAAGAACGTCGGCACCGGCGTGCGCATGGCGGTGGCGTTTCGGTCGTCCCACATCGGCACCGTCTTGGGGACCGCCCGGTCTGCATACAGCGCATCGTAAACCGATGATTGCTCCATCATCGGCAGGACGCGAAACGACCACGACTGGCCGAACGGGTCGCGGCTGTCACGGCCCATCGGATAAAGCCGTTTGACGTCGTGCGCCAGCAGGACGGCCAGCCCGACCTGTTTCATCTGGCTGGCGCACTGCGTGCGACGGGCCGCCTCGCGAACCGACTGGACGGCCGGGAGCAGCAGCCCGATGAGCGTGGCGATGATCGCGATCACCACGAGCAGTTCAACGAGCGTAAAGGCATGACGAAAACGGCGGGTGAGCATCGAGGCTCCTTCGGCGTCAGGGGTGAGGGAGGATCGGCTGGATCGTGCCGGCGGCGAGGCCGGCCTGGTAGTCGTGCCATGTCATGGGTGGGCGGCCCGTGTCAACGGGCGTCATCGTGATGCAGCCGTCCACCGGGCAGACGATCGAGCAGAGGTTGCAGCCCACGCAGTCGTTCTCACGGACCTTGGGCACCGGCTTGCCCGGCACACGGCCGGGGCCGAGGCCGTACGGCGCCGCGTCGACGAGATCGATGCACTGGTGCGCCCCGTCCTCGCAGGCGATGTGGCAGAGGTTGCAGCCGATGCACTTCTCGTAGTCGATCCGGGCGACCCGCTTGTAGTGCAGGTCGAGCTGCTGCCAGTTCCCGACCTGCGGCACGGCCCGACCCCGGAGCTCGGCGAGCGATCGCATGCCCTTGGAGTCGAGGTAGGCCGAGAGGCCGTCCGTCATGTCCTCCACGATCCGGAATCCATGGTGCATGATCGCCGTGCAGACCTGCAGGCTCGTCGAGCCGAGGGCGACGAACTCGGCGGCGTCCCGCCAGGTGCCGATGCCGCCGATCCCCGAGATCGGCAGGCCCACCTGTGGGTCGGCCGCGCAGGCGTGCACCATGTTGAGCGCGATCGGCTTCACCGCCGGACCGCAGTAGCCGCCGTGCGAACTCCTGCCCGCCACGAACGGCTCGGGCACGAGCGTGTCGAGATTGACGTTGGTGATGCTGTTGATCGTGTTGATCAGCGAGATCGCGTGGGCGCCGGCCTTCTTCGCCGCCCGCGCCGCGTAGACCACGTTGGTGATGTTGGGGGTGAGCTTCACGATCACGGGGATCGTCGCCTTCTCCATCACCCAGCCGACGATCGTCTCGGCGACGTCCGGATTCTGACCCACGGCCGAGCCCATGCCCCGTTCGCACATGCCGTGCGGGCAGCCGAAGTTGAGCTCGATGCCGTCGGCGCCGCAGTCGGCCGACCGCGTCACGAACTCATGCCACCGCTCTCGGGTGTCGACCATCAGCGAGGCGATCACGGCGTGCTTCGGCCAGCGTTTCTTGACGTCGGCGATCTCGCGAAAGTTGGTCTCCGGCGAGCGGTCGCTGATGAGTTCGATGTTGTTGAATCCGGCCAGCCGCATCCCGCCGAGCGTCAGTCCCGAATAGCGGCTCGACACGTTCACGATCGGCTCACCGATTGTCTTCCAGACCACGCCTCCCCAGCCGGCCTCGAAGGCGCGGTGGGCTTGATACGCGGTGTTGGACGGCGGTCCGCTCGCCACCCAGAACGGGTTGGGGCTTTTGATGCCGGCGAAGTCGATGGAGAGGTCTGCCATGGTCGGTTGATCGTCAGCCCTTTGTCAGGGCGGCCTCGAGTTCGTGGACGCGGATCGGATGGTTGAATCCGGAACCAGTGGCACCGTCGGCCGTGCCGTGTCGCGACGGCTGCACGGGCCCCGTCACCGCCTTGCCGGTCAGCATGGCATGGATGCCCCGCGCGGCCTTCTTGCCCTCCGCGACAGCGTTGACCACCTCGCGGCCGCCGTTGGCGGCGTCGCCACCAACGAACACCGTCGACAGGCTTGTCCGCATCGTCGCGGGATCGTGCTCCACCCGGCCCTGACGGTCGAGCTTCAGCCCCGGGAAGAGCCGTTCGAGCAGCCTCACCTGCTTTTCCTGGCCCACGGCCTTGAGCACGAGATCGCACGGCTGCGTCCATTCGCTGCCGGGCACGACCTCGACGCGGCCGTCACGCACGACCGTGCGGGCGAGTCTGAGCGCGGAAACGTGGCCGTCGGCCGCCAGCACCTCGACGGGCATGGTGTCGAAGAGAAAGGTGGCTCCGTCCATCTTGGCGAGGTCGTATTCAAACGCATAGGCCGACATCTCGGCCGGACCGCGGCGATAGATGATCGTGGCCTCTTCGGCCCCCAGCCGCTTCGCCTGGGTGACCGCGTCGATGGCGGTGTTGCCGCAGCCGAGCACGGCCACGCGGCGGCCGACCGGCACCTGTTCCAGCGGTCGGGTGTGGATCCAGTCGATGAACTCGAGTGCGTCGACCACCTCGGGCAGATCCTCACCGGGAATGCCCAGCCGATTCGCGCCGCCGAGGCCGATGCCGATGAAGATCGCGTCGCAGTCGCGGGCGAGGTCGGCACACTGCACGTCGCGACCGACTTCGACGCCGTAGCGGAACTCGACGCCGAGCCGCTCGATCATCCGCACCTCGTCGAGGCTCACCTCCGGCCGCATCTTGTAGACGGCGATGCCGTAGGTGTTCAGGCCGCCACCGGCGGGCTTCCTGTCGTAGACGGTGACGGCATAGCCGAGTCGGGCAAGTTCTGCGGCACAGCCGAGGCCCGCCGGTCCGGCTCCCAGCACCGCCACTCGGCCCGCGTCCTTGATCTGCGGCGCCGTCAGCACGTCGATCCGGTTCGCCGCCACGTGATCCGTCGCGAATCGCTGGAGCCGTCCGATCTGGATCGGGTCCTTCTCCAGGTCGAGCATCACACAGGCTCCCTCGCAGAGCATCTGCGTGGGACAGACGCGGGCACAACTCGCGCCGAGCACGTTGGCCTCGAGGATCGTGCGGGCGGCCCCGACGACGTTGTCGGTCGTGATCTTGCGAATGAACGTGGGAACGTCGATGCCCGTGGGGCAGGCCATGATGCAGGGGGCGTCGAAGCAGAACAGGCAGCGGCTGGCCTCGACCCGCGCTTCCTGGGCCGCGAGCGGCGGCTTGACGTCCGCCATGGTCTCGGCGGCGGTCGCAGCGTCGATCAGGGGCTGGATCGGCATGGTCAGTTCCGGTTCCTTTCGGCTCGCCCTGCCGCAGTGATGGACGATCCGTAAGAATAGGCCGGGGACCGCCGTCACGGAAATGACAGCCGCTGCGGACCGTCGCCGGCTCGGGGGCGGCAAAAGTCGCCTCGCGGCGGCAAGATCGCCGACGCTCGTCGAGCGTTCGCCGACCCCCTCTGCCTACCCGTTCTGATGCGGCAAAACGATAACGACTGGTCGTCTTTAGCGCGACCGGCCGTCGCGGCGGGCCTGCGATCGCTTGTTGCTCGCCATGACATGGCCCACGCGGCGGGCCTTCGCCGCACCGAGCTTGGGCTTGGCCACTTTAAAGGTCGCCTTCACGGCGGGTTTGGAGACTGGCTTGGCCGACTTCACCGCGGACTTGACGACCGCGGGCTTCACCGCGGCAGGCTTTACCACCGCGGTTTTGGCCGTCGCGACAGGCTTCGCGGCCGTAGGCTTGACCGCCACGGACGGCTTCGCCTTCGCCGTCGGACGAGCCCCGTCGGAGGACGTGGCGAGCCGGGCTTCCAGCCGCTTCACGGCGTCGGCGAACACGTCATGCTTGTCGCGGGTCCGCTGGTTGACGGCACTTCCGGCCGCGTCAGACCGCTTCGTGGTCCGCGACTGCTTGGCGTGCAGATCACGCCACTTGTCGCGGAGCGTCCGGGCGTGTGCCATCGCCGTCACGAGCTCCTGCCTGGTCGCCTTCGCGATCGCCGACTCCGTGCTTGCCTGCAGCACCCTCTTTTCGCCCGCCGTAAGGAGCGAGCCGACCTGATCGAGCGGGGAGCGTTGCGAACGCGACTTGGCCATGAGGAAAATCCTTTTGTGAAAACTGGAGCAGACGGATAGGCAGCAGACTCCGGACGGCCAAGAATAGGGACCAAGGCGGAAAAGAGTCAAAAGCAATCCGACCACCGCACCCGCCGGAGCCCAGCCTTCCCATGTCCGACATGACCATGCCCGCCCCTTCGCTGGCCATCGACCCCACAGCCCAGCGCGCCTTGGCCATCAACCTCGACGACTCCATCTACGGCAGCTTCTCGGAGATCGGCGCCGGCCAGGAGGTGGCCCGCTGGTTCTTCGCGGCCGGCGGCGCGGCTGGCACCGTCGCCAAGACGATCTCTGCCTACGACATGACCGTCAGCGACGCGATCTACGGCAAGACGACCAGGTATGTGTCCCGCGAACGGGTCGAGCGGATGCTCGACCACGAATACGGCCTGATGCACGAGCGGCTCGACCCCACGCGGGGCGACCGCACACGGTTTTTCGCGCTCGCCGACACCGCGGCGGCGAGGTCGTTCGCCGGCGGCAACGAATGCCATGCCTGGATGGCCATCCGTTTCCAGCATGCCATCCACGCGGCCGCCAGCGACGTGATCCTGCATGTGCGGCTTCTCGATACGAGCAACGCATTGCAGGCCGACGCCCTCGGCCGCCTCGGCGTCAACCTCGTGCATGCCGCCTTCGCCCACTGGCGACAGCCCCGCGCATTGCTCGAAACGCTCCTGGAGCACATCGGCCGCAACCGCCTCGAGATCGACTGGGTACGGGCCGCGGGCCCCGCCTTCAAGGACGTCGACGAGCGGCTCCTCGGCCTGCACCTCGTCCGCATCGGCTACACGCCCGCCCTGCTCTTCGACGTCCACGGCACGCCCCTGCTGGCGTCGGAATCGATCCGACGAAAGCGAGTGCTCGTGGAACGAGGACGCTTCGCCCCGGTGACGAGCCTCAACCTCGAGATGCTGGCCAAAGCCCGCGCGGCCTTCGAGGCGGGCCACGGGGCGCCGCGTGCGGGCCATCATCCGGCGAATGAGCCGGACGAGGTCTGCGAGATCATGGAAATCACCATGAACAACCTCCGCGACCGGGGGAACGCCGAGGATTCGGATTTCCTGGCCCGGGTCGACCTGATCACCGCGGCCGGCAAGATGGTGCTCGTGAGCGACATCGGCGCCTTTCACTCGCTCGGCGAGTATCTCGCCGACCGCCGCGTCGAGGCGACGGGGCTCGTGCTCGGCGTGCCGCTGCTCCGGGAACTCTTCAACGAGAGCCACTACAAGTCGCTCGACGGTGGAATCCTCGAGGCCTTCGGCCGGCTGTTCACCCACGGCGTACGGCTCTACGTCTACCCGACCCGTGACGTGATCACCGGCACGATCGTGACCGCCGAGACCCTGAAGGTGGCGCCCCATCTCTCGCATCTGCTCGAGCACCTACGGGTCAACGGCCTGATCCTCGGCCTCGTCTGCGATCCCGCCACGCTGCGAACGTATTCCAGCGAAGAGGTGCGATCCCGCATCTGTTCGGGTGACCCGTCGTGGCGAGAGCTCGTCTCGCCCGAGGTGGCCACCCACATCGACCGCCACGGCTATTTCGGGGCGAGCTGCCCCGTCGAATAGACGGCCCCCGGACACCCATCCTCTCCATGAAGCCGACCATTCTCCGCGACCGGGCCACCACACCCGACGGCGAGCCGCTCACGCTGCACGAGCGCGACGGAGAATTCACGATTCGCGTCGGCGGAGTGGAGTTGATGTCGAGTCGACAGCACCACTCGGAGGAGCGGCTCGCGGAACTGGCCTGCGGCGGCCTCCGGAGCCGCTCCCGCGCGACCGTCCTCATCGGCGGCCTCGGCATGGGGTTCACGCTCCGGGCGGCGCTCGGCCATGTGGGCCCCGACGCCGTCATCGTGGTCGTGGAGCTCATGCCGGCCGTGATCCGCTGGAACCAGTCGTCTGACTTCGGCCTCGGCGCCGACGCTCTCGCCGACCGACGCGTCGAGCTCATCGCAGGCGACGTCGCCGACGTGATCCGCAGGAGCCGTGGCCGCTTCGATGCCGTGATCCTCGACGTGGATAACGGCGCCCAGGGCCTGAGTCTGGCTGCCAACGACCGACTCTACACCGTCGCCGGCCTCACGGCGGCAAAGGCGGCGCTCAGGCCCGGCGGCTGCCTGGCCGTGTGGTCCGCCGGTGACGATCCGGCATTTGCAGAGCGGCTGCGGCGGGCCGGCTTCGGCGTCACGGTCGAGCGGGCCCGAGCCCACGCCGGCGGCGGCGGTTGGACTACCCTCTTCCTCGGCCGGGTCGGTTGACGGAGCCCACGGCCACGCCCCGGGCGCAGGCCGGGGAAAACCGAATGCTGGCCAGCGACGGACAGAGATCTAAAATGAAAATACGGTCCCCGGCGACGGCTGGGGAAAGAACCGCCTGGCGGCGATCTCACAGTGATCGCGACGGCTGGGATTCCTCGTAGCAAAGGAGGTGATTCAGTGACGCAATGTGACTGTATCGGAGGGCTGCGCCGATAGCGGCGAGTCGACGGGCCTGCCGTTGACGCAGCCCACCAAATCCCGGCATCGCGGTCTCGCCATCGGCGGAGTGATCCGCCGCGGCCAGACGGATGACGAATCAGTGGTTCCTACGGCTGCCGCCCCGCAAGGGGCGGCAGCTTTTTTTACGACCGCCGGCCGCGAGCCTTCTGCGCGATTTTCTTCGGCGCCGCCTTCTTCGCCTTCTTCTTGGCTGGCTTCGCCACCGCCTTCTTCACGGTCTTTCGCGCCGTCGCCTGCGTGGCCGCCGGCTTCTTCTTCGCGGCTTTCTTCGCCACCTTCTTCCGCGCGGCGGCCTTGAGTCGCGCGTGGGCCGCGTCGGCCAGCTCGTCGAGAAACTCGTGGGCCTCCAGTGCGAGGTCCTCGGCCGAAAGCGGCTCCACCTCGTCGATGATGAAGAGCGCGAGTTCGCCCCGTCGCTGGGCCGTGGTCAGCGCGTTGTATTCCTCGAGCGTGAGGTCGTCGTGATCGTCGTCCTCGCTCGTAAGAAACTCGAATCCGACCCGCGCCTTCGCATCCCAGCCGTCGATGTGAAACTCGACGCCATATTCGCGAAACTGCACGTTCCTCGCGATCGCATACCCCCGTGCCTTGAAGAGGCGAGTGAGCAGGTTGCAGCCCTCGGTTTCGGTGAGCGTGTCGGCCATCGGAGCGTGATTTCCTTGGAGTGAGTCGGGGGGAGGAATGTCGTTGACCGCGAAGGATATCCGATTCACACGGCTTCGGTCACCCTGCGATCGCCGGTGCCGGTGCGGGCCTGGGCGCCCCCCTGGTAAAGTTGCAGCCTGCCGCACATCCATCTCCCGCCCGTCGAGGACCACACCATGCTTCGCACCTTCATCCACGACGCCGTGGAATGGACCACCCGCGTGGTCACGCACCCTCGCGAGGAGCTCACGCATTGGCAGGCCACCGCGAGGTTCTGGTACGACCTCGCCCGCGTCGGTGCCCGGCAGCTCCAGCAGGACCGGGCCCTGCAGATGGCCGCGGCGCTCGCGTTTCACACGCTCTTCGCGCTGATGCCGCTGGCGATCGTGAGCACGGCCCTCTTCAAGGGCATGCAGGGGGTGGACAAGCTGCAGTCGCTCGTCCATCAGCTCGTGCAGACCGCGGGGCTCGACGCCGTCCGCATCATGCCGGCCGACGGGGCCGCTGCGACCGGAGGCGTGGAGAGCATCTCGCTGGGAACCTGGCTCGAAGACATGATCGGCAAGTTCGGCACGATCGACCTCGAGACCCTCGGCCTCCTCGGCCTCGCGGTGATGATGTATGCCGCCGTGGCGATGATGGTGACGGTGGAGGACTGCTTCAACACGATCTATCGCGCGCCGCAGGGGCGGCCGTGGCTGCGGCGGGTGCCCGTCTACTGGACGGTGCTCACGGTCGGACCGATTGGCATCGCGCTCTTGTTTCTCGTCGACACCCACGTCGGCCGCTGGATCGCCTCCGTCGACGCCAGCGGCTCGCTGATCCGCCTGCTCGGCGTGGTCTGGAGTATCGGTCTGATCACGCTCATGCTGCTGGGCACGTTCGTGCTCCTCCCCAACACCCACGTCTCGTGGCGGTCGGCCGTGGGCGGCGCGTTCGTCTCGGCGGTGCTGCTCCACGTGGGCAAGGTCGGCCTCGCGGCCTACGTCAACAACGCGTTCTCGTTCAGCCAGCTCTACGGCCCGCTCGGTTTCGTGCCGGTGCTCATGATCTGGACCTACGCGATGTGGATTTGCATCCTGTTCGGCGTCGAAGTGGCCGCGATCGTGCAGCGGCTCGGCGGGCGGCGGGACGAACTCGAGGAGATGGAGCGAATGCGACTCAAGGGGGGCATGGTCGACTCGACCTCGGTCCTGCTCTTGATGGAGGTGGTCGCCGAGGGCTTCGAGTCGGGGCAGGCGGTCTCGCTCGTCCATGTGGTGGAAGAGACGGGCCTGCCGGAGCCGGTCGCGGCCGAGATCCTCGGAAAGCTCGTGGCGCAGGGCTTCGTGCATCGCGTCGCCGGCGTCGAGTCGGCCTACACGCTCGCCCGACCGCCGGAAGACATCACCGCCGAAAGCCTGATCGAGTTTGGCCACGGCATGCTGCACGAGCGGAACGGCCGACGAAAGTCGCGAGCCATCGAGGCGCTCCGGCATTCGCAGCGCGAACTCGCTGCCAATACCACGCTCGCCGGGCTGGGCCGTCTGTCGATGGGATAGCGCGCCCCGAGCCGAACGATCTACCACGCCTCACCGCCTCCCGGCAGGAAGCCCCAAGCGCGAGCGCGGGGTATACGCCCTCCACCCCGTCTCGCTCCGCGATACGTTCGAGGTCGCCACCCGCCAAAAGGCGACGGCGGTCACGGCCCCGGCAGCGGGCCGCTCGTCGTCAGCCTGACACGGCACAGGTAGGCATCGGCCGTGATATAGAGCGTTTTGCCGTCGTCGCCGAAGCCACAGTTGGCCGTCGCCTGACCGGTGAGAAACGTGCCCAGATGCGTGCCGTCCGGGGCGATGACCAGCACGCCGCCCGGCCCCGTCGCGAACACGTTGCCCTGGTCGTCCACCTTGAGGCCGTCGGGAAGGCCCTGCTTTCGCTCCTGACACAGGCGGGTGCCGTCGAAGAAGGTTTTGCCTTCGTCGAGCGTGCCATCGGCCTGCACCTCGAAGACCTTCCACAGCGGCGCCTGCGGATCCGACTGGGCGACGTACAGCCTCTTCTCGTCAGGTGAGAAGCAGATCCCGTTCGGGCGGGTCATCGTGTCGCAGAGCAACGTGACCGCCCCGTCGGGAGCAACCCGATAGACACCGCAGAAGTCGAGTTCGCGGCGGTCGTCGTCCCAGCCCTTGGGCAGCCCGTAGGGCGGGTCGGTGAAGTAGATCGCCCCGGAGGAGTGGACCGCACAGTCGTTGGGGCTGTTGAACCGTTTGCCGCGATAGGCATCGGCCACGGTCCGCTTGCCTCCGCCGGGCGTCAACCGGCTGACGCGGCGGTCGCCGTGCTCGCAGGAGATGAGACTCCCGTCGCGATCGAGCGTGAGCCCGTTGCTGCCGCGCTCGTTGCCGTAGGCGCCGGGGCCCGTGAAGCCGGCCGGCTCGAGGAACACCGCAAGCCCCTTTCCCGGCTGCCAACGGTAGACGCGGTTGCGGGGAATGTCGCTGAACAGGAGCGCCCCTTCCTTTTTCAACCACACCGGCCCCTCCGCCCATGCGAAGTCGCCGGCGAGCACCTCGATCACCGCGGCCTGCGGCACGAGCCCGTCGAATCGCGGGTCGAGCCGTTCGATCGAGCCGACCGTGGGCAGCAGATCGGCGGGCCCGCCCTCCGCCACGCGGACGGTCGCGGTCACGACGAGGGACACGGCGACGACGATAATCGTGAAATGGACGCGACACATGGGGTTGCTCAGCTGGCACGAAACACCGTGACTCGGGATCACCATGATAGCGATTGCCGTCGCAAGGGAGCGCCGGCCAAGCGGGCAAGCACATCGATCGAGCCCCGCGGATCACCACGCCTCACGCCTCGCTGGGCTCCTCCGTCGGGAAGCCCCAAGCGCGAGCGCGGGGCATACGCCCTCCACACCAACCCGCTCCGCATGACCCTCACGCAGCGCCGCCCGTTTACCCGTCGCTGGCGCTCCGGGCTTCCCGAGCACCCGAGGCCACGACTCAAGGATCGCCCACCCTCGCCTTCCCGTTCCCGAGCGCTCGCGCGAGCGGGCAGCCCGCGGTGACGGGTTCGTCGAGCCGATAGCGGTGCAATAGCTCCTGCGACCGCTGGGCCAGCATCCGCCGCACTTCACGCCGCTTGCCTTTCACCCGCGCGATCTGCATCGAGTCGTAGGCCGTCGTCTGATGCCGCATCCAGGCGATCACCGCCGCCTCGGCCCGGCGCTCGATCGGGATCCGCTCGGTGCGGGCCACCGTGCCGCTGCCGACGGGCGTGGCGTGCGTGGTGACGGCGGTCGCGAACCGTTCGGCAAACTCGGCATGCCGGTCGTGAAACCGCAGGAAGTCTTTCACGGCGGCGTGAAAGTCGCCGACGTATTCCGCCTGCACCTTCTCCCGCCGCTTCGCGGCCGACGCCTGCCGCTTGGCAAACTGCTCCGTCGAGCGTTCCGCCGCGAGCTCCTCGCGAATCCGCTCGATGGTCGCGCGGGCCGCCCACACGCCCCGCGAAAACATCTTTCGGCCGCGCCGTTCCTGCACCACCCAGTGGTCGCCCGCCGCCTTCACGCGGCGAGTGAGCCCCGGGTCTCCGGGAGGCAGGAGCACCCAGTCCGCCGGGGCCTCGAGCACCGTGCCGTTCTGCGTGCGCACGTTCGTCGCCGTCGGGCCGGGCTGGTGGATGGGTGACGGCACGGACAACCTCCGGTTCACTTCGAGCCGTGTTCACCGGCTTCGAGGGCTTCCCAGCGGGTGAAGGCCTCGGCGAGCTTCCGCTCGGCGTCGTCGAGCCGGCCCTTCTCGACAGCCAGCACGTCGCCCGGTTGACGGTAGTAGTCGGCCGCGGTCATCGCGGCATGCATGGCGGCAATCGCCGTCTCCAGCGACTCGATCACCGCCGGCAGGGCGGCGAGCTCCTGCTGCTCCTTGAACGAAAGCTTCTTTCGCTTCCCGGCCATCGCCACGGGATCCTTCTGCTCGGGCTCCGCCCCCTTCCGCGACGCGGCCGCCGCCTTCGGCTCCCCCGCCGGCTCACGCTGCCGCAGCCAGTCGGAATAGCCGCCAACGTATTCCCGCACCCCGTGCGCGGGCCGGGCATCGCCGCGGGCCGTCGCGGCCTGCGGCTCGAACACGAGCAGGCTCGTGACCACGTTGTCGAGAAACGCGCGGTCGTGGCTGACCACCAGCACCGTGCCCGCAAACTCCGCGAGCCGCTCCTCGAGCAGTTCGAGCGTCTCGGCGTCGAGGTCGTTGGTCGGCTCGTCGAGCACGATCACGTTGGCGGGCTTGGCGAAGTGGCGGGCCAGGAGCACGCGATTCCGCTCCCCGCCGGAGAGAAACTTCACCGGCATCCGGGCCCGCTCCGGCTCGAAAAGAAAATCCTGGAGATAGCCGAGCACGTGCCGCGGCTTGCCGTCGATCAGGACCGTCTCGTAGCCGTCGCTGACGTTGTCGGCCACGCTCTTCTCGTCGTCGAGCTGCTCGCGGAGCTGATCAAAGAACGCCACCTGCAGGTTGGTGCCCAGCCGCACGCTCCCCGATCCGGGTTCGAGCGAGCCGAGCAGCAGCCGCAGCAGCGTGGTCTTGCCCGCGCCGTTGGGGCCGACGATGCCAATCCGGTCGCCCCGCATCACCGTCGCCGAAAAGTCCCTGAGGATCGGCCGCTCGCCGTGGCCAAACGACACCTCCTCGACCGCGGCTACCAATGCCCCGCTCCGCTGGGCCTCCTGGATCCGGAGGCTCGTCTTGCCGACCTGGCTCCGCCGGGCGGCGCGATCCCGCCGCATCGACTCGAGCGCCCGCACGCGGCCCTCGTTGCGGGTGCGCCGCGCCTTGATGCCGGTCCGGATCCAGACCTCCTCCTGCGCGAGCTTCTTGTCGAAGAGCGCGTTCTGCTTCTCCTCGGCGGCGATCGCCGCCTCCTTGCGGACGAGGAACGTGTCGTAGTCGCACGACCAGTCGAAGATCCGCCCGCGGTCGATCTCCAGGATGCGG
>JAIOPD010000082.1 GCA_021414115.1 Planctomycetia bacterium | reverse complement strand
CGCCTCTGGAGCCGCCGCTAACGTCCGCCCCTCGTCGGTGGATCGGCCGATTCGTCGCGGCGCGCCGCAGGTGCGTCGGGTCTGAGTCGTGTCGGCCCGGGAAGGATCCCGGGCCACGATCCGTCGTGCTGCATGGAGGCTCGTCAGGCATGGTGTGTGGACGCAGCGGTGATGGCTGGAAGGTCGTCGGGGCTCGTGCGGCATGGGCGATCGCGGTGTCGCTGCTCGGGTGGTTCGCAGGCGAGGCCCGGGCCGCGGGCTATCGCACGGTGAACTTCATCGTCGAGGCGCCGACCGAGAACCTGGCCCGCAAAATTGGCGACGCCGCCGAGCAATATCGCCAGACGCTGGCCATCGAGTGGACCGGCAGTCCGCTGCCTCGTTGGAGTCGTCCCTGCCCGATCACGGCTCAAGTCTCGCCAAACCTGGGCGCCGGTGGCGCCACGAGTTTCGTCTTCGACCGTGGCGAGGTCTTCAACTGGACGATGACGATCCAGGGGAGCGAAGAGCGGATCCTCGATTCGGTGCTCCCGCACGAGATCACGCATACGATCTTCGCGAGCTACTTTCGCCGCCCGCTGCCACGGTGGGCCGACGAGGGCGCCTGCACCACCGTCGAGCATCCCGTCGAGCGGGCCCGTCAGCACCGTCTGCTGATCGAGTTTCTGACCACGGGCCGGGGCATCGCCTTTCCGGAGATGTTCGCGATGAAGGAATACCCGGCCGACGTCCTCCCGCTCTATTCGCAGGGCTACTCGCTCGCCCGGTATCTGATCGAACGTGGCGGCCGCCACAAGTATGTCGCCTTCGTCGCCGATGGCCTCGACTCTGACAACTGGTCGGCAGCACTCGGCAAGCACTACGGCGTGACGAACGTCGCGCAGATGCAGCACGTCTGGCTCGCGTGGGTGAAGCAGGGCTGTCCGGCTCCGCCGTCCTCGCTCGCCGCCGCCGTGCCGCCTCCGGCCAGTGCCTGGTCGGCGACCACTCGCGGCCAGAGTCCCGATCCGCGTCCCGCCGGCGCGTCCCCGGCCGCCGCGGCCCCCGTGGCGACGAGTGCCGCCCGTACATCGATCTACTCCCAGGCCCGTCGCTCGACCGCGGGCACGCCGACGACACGCTGACCTCCCGCCTGCAAGCCCTCGGGCGGAAGCCCGGGGACTCCATGCGGGGCCCGGTCACAATCAAAGAGCGCGTCAGCCCGCATGACTCGCGGACATCGCGTCTGGGGCTCCGTCAAACGACGGGGACGAGCGACACTGCTATGCTCTGCTTGCCCTCAACGGAAGATGCACCTTTGCCGGCGTCGTCTAGTCCGCGGCTGATCAGGGGGCGAACGGATGCATCCGACCCGCCCGTTCCCTCCCGCATGGATGCCTCATGACGTTCGGTTTCCCCCGGCTCACGTTCCAGCTGCTCGCATGTGCGGCAACGCTCGCGCTTCTCGTCGCCGCCCGGGGCGAAGAATCGGCGGCCGCTCCGCCGACTCCTCAGCAGCAGGAAGAAACGTTGATCGCCCACGGTGAAACCGTCGCGGCGGGGAAGTTGGAGATCGAGACGAGATTCCGCATGGCCAGGCCGCTCTGGAACCTCGACGGCCTCCAGACGCTCAACGAGATCTGGGCCGAGGAAGCGCAGGCCCCGGCGGAGCAGGAGCGGCTGAAGGGACTGGCCGAGTTCAGCGAGGGCTGGTGGCGGGAGATGGACATGCGGTACGGCATCCATCGCCCGCAGCCTGGCAATCACCATGCCGATGCGCTGGCGCTGGGCCTTCTCAAGACGGAGGCCGAAGTTGCCTTCTCGCATGCCCCGGGCATGACCGCGAGCTGCCGGCTCTGCCACTCGACCGTCCTGTTCACAAACCCCGATCCCAGGAATCCCGAGCCGCGATTCGCCGAGGGCATCCCCAACGTGTTTCTCGACTTCGAGCGGTTTCACCAGAACGTGGCCGCCAGCGGCGGGACCAGCCCAGGGCACGTGTTCGCCAAAAATCTGCCGCGGTTCTTCGTCGACTCGGCCGACTTTTTCGGCGTCCTCGTGCCCGTGCTGCGGCCCGACGGCATCAAGCCGAGCATCGTGCGATACGACAAGTTCTTCGTCGACACCCACACCAACAGCTACACCAAGAAAATGGAGGCGAAGGTTCCGCTGATCCCGTTTCTCAAGCCGCAGCCATGGACCAGCTACAGGCACAAGGTCAACGGCACCGAGGGCAAGGGGCTCTATGTCGACGGCGGGTTCGAAGGCAACGTGGCCGACGTGAACTACGCCATGGCGATCAGCCGCGGGCATCTCGGGGAAGACTACGTCGAGGCCCGGGAGACATTCGCCAAGTGCGTGCCCGCCTATTTCTCGTCGCTGAAGACACCTCGGTATCCGTTCATCGCAGCGGTCGATTCCCGGAAGGCCGAGGCCGGCCACGCGATCTTTCAGGAGACGTGCGGCCGCTGCCACGGCGAGTTCAAGCGGACGGGGGAGAAGCAGTACGAACTCGTCAGTTTCCCCGGGGCGCTCATCGAACCCGAGGAGGTCGGCACCGATCCGCTGCGGATCATCGGGATCTTCGACATGAACCTCGATGAGAAGAAGAGGTTTCTCAGCGGCAGGGTGACCCTCACGAGGAAATACGTGGCGCCGCCGCTGGTGGGCATCTGGGCCCGTGGCCCCTACCTCCACAACGCCTCGGTGCCCACAATCTATAACCTGCTCAAGTCGTCGACCCGCCCGAAGAAGTACAGCATGCGGCCGAGCAGCACCGATCCCGACAACTACGACCAGGAGCGGATCGGCTGGAAGTTCGTCGATGAGTCGGCCAAGACCCACGAGCAGATCCTCGAGGAGATGGAGGCCGACACCTATGTCAGGGTGTTTGACCCGCACTGGCGCACGCCGGAACAGTGGGACGCCCTGCGGCAGGCCCTCTCCGAGGTCACGAGCGCCACGGTGGATCCCTCGAGGCCGGAGCTCTACACGGGCCTGCTGAACACCGGCCATACCTTCGGCGACCATCTCACCGAGGACGAGCGGATGTCCCTGCTCGCGTTTCTCAAGTGCCTGTAGCGAGTCGCGTCTCCCGCCACGATGCCCCGATCGCCACCAGAGGTCTCACCCCGGCTTCACGCCCGTCACCAGCAGCGTGATGTGGTAGAAGACCGGCGCCGCGAAGCACATCGAGTCGATGCGATCGAGCACGCCGCCGTGGCCGACCACCAGCGTGCCGTAGTCCTTCACTCCGCGGTCGCGCTTGATGGCGCTCATCGTCATGCCCCCAGCGAAGCCCATCACGGCGATCACGAGCCCCGCCAGCGTGGCCTGCCAGAGCTGGAAGGGGGGCGCCGCCCACCACAGGGCCGCGGCCAGGAGCGCCGTGCTGGTGGCACTGCCGAGCAGCCCTTCCCAGGTGCGATTGGAGCTCACCGCCGACGCGACGAGCCGCTGGCCGAGCATCCGGCTCCAGACGTATTGCATGCAGTCGGCGAACTGCACGAGCAGAATCAGAAAGAAGAGCAGGCGAAAGTTGCCGCTCCGGTCGGCGTTGGCCGTGCCCTCGATCGGAATCTGCAGGAGGGCCGGCGCGAACGACAGGCAATACACGCAGACCACGAGGCCCGCCTGGATCTTCGCGGTGCGTTCCAGGAACCGCTTGTAGTCGCCGGCGAACGCCACGCGGGCCAGCACGAAGAGCGTGGCGTAGACCGGCAGAAAGACGCTGAAGATGTCGTAGCGATTCAGGCCCACGAGCACGTAGTGCAACGGCGTGAACAGGAAAAACACCCAGAAGAGCGCCCGGTGGTCCCCCTTTCTCGTGGGCGTGAGCGTGATGAACTCGCGCAGCGCCCAGAACGAGACGAGACCGAAGAGCACGACCGTGGCGGTGGTGCCCAGCCAGAACGCGGCGGCCAGGACGGTGCACAGGATCCACCACCCCCGGAGCCGGTTGTTGAAGGTGCGGATCGCGGCGGGATCGAGGCCGCGGTCGGGATGCCGCTTGAGAAACTGGCCCACGACCGTGGCCACGGTGAGCAGGGCGAGCACGCCGGCGACGAGCGCGATGGTGCGGTTGTCGTTCATGCCGGCCTTATTCCTTCAAGGCCAGCACGGCACGGCGGGCCCGCGCGAGGAAGTCGAGTTTCGCCTCGCCCCGCTCGAGCCACAGCGGCGGTCCGAAGCTGATGCAGGAGAGCAGCGGCACGGGGAGAAACTCACCCCGCGGCAGCACGCGATTGAGGTTGTCGATGTGGACCGGGATGAGTTCGATGTCGGGCCGCTTCTTGGCGAGGTAGTAGAGCCCGCTCTTGAACTCGCCGATCTCGCCGGTCACGCTCCGCCCCCCCTCGGGGAAAACGATGAGCGAGTGGGAGTGGCCGGCCTCGCGGAGCATCATATCGACCGGGCTCTGGTGGACCTTGATGTCGGTGCGGTCGATGAGGATGGCGTCGAAGACCTCCTCGGCAAGCCAGCGGCGGACGAAGCCCCGCGACCAGTAATCTTTGGCGGCGACCGGCCGGGTGACCTCGCGGATCGACTGCGGTAGCGACGACCAGACGACGAGTGCGTCGAGATGGCTGGTGTGGTTGGCGAAGTAAACCCGCTGGCAGGTGTCGGGCTGGCTCGCGATCCAGCGCACGCTCGCGCCGGAGAGGAGCCGCGCGAGGGCGGCCAGCGAGAGGCCGGCCGCGCGGCAAAAAGGCGAACGGCTGGAGCCCGCCCGGGTCGGGGGAGGCTGCGTCTCGGTGATGTCGGCGGGCGAGAGCATCGGGGCATCTTCGACGGCGGTGGCGGACACGGTCAATTCCCGTCCTGGACGCCGGCCACGAATGGGTTGTGACGCTTCTCGTGGCCGACCGTGGTCGGGCCCCCGTGGCCCGGGTAGACGATCGTGTCGTCCGGAAGGCTGTAAAGATGGCGGCGGATACCGGCGGCCAGTCTGGCGAAATCACCGTCAGGGAAGTCGGTCCGGCCGACTCCCTCCCGAAAAAGCACGTCGCCTCCGAACACGACCGGCGGTTCGCTGCCGCCGATCACGAACACGACGTGGCCTATGGAGTGGCCCGGAATCTCCCGAACGTCGATGTCGAGGCCCGCGACCCGGACGACCTCGCCATCGTCGAGCAGGCGGTCGGCCGGCGGGCTGACGAGGGCCATTCCGAAGGCCGCCGAGAGGTTGCCGGCAGGGCTCGTGAGTTTGGGGGCATCGCCGCGGCCCACCCAGATCGGCAGTTCGGGCCAGCGATTACGAAGGGCGGCGTTGCCCGCGATGTGGTCGGAGTGGCCGTGGGTGAGCAGGATCGCGCGCGGCTCGAGGTTGTGGGAGTCGATCCACTCGATCACGTCCGCCGGCTCAAATCCGGGGTCGATCACCAGGCAATCGGCGTCGCCTTCGCGACGCACGACGTAGGTGTTTTCCCCGAAGGGTTGCGACTCGACGCAGGCCACCAAGAGAGACCTTGCGGGACGAAAGAGATCGATCGTGGCCATGGGAGGGAGGCGAGGGCGGTGCGGAATCGAGTCCTTGGAGCATGGTTCGCCCGGCGTCAGCCCACAAGGCACGCGGTTTTTCCGCACGATACCGGGGTTTCCCTGCCGCGAACTGGCATGGCGAACCCCGGCGAGCACCGTTACACTCCCCCCGCTTCGTGAATTCGATGGGCAGGCCACGGCGTCTGTCCCGGCGAGGTTCGGAGCCCGCGTTCGCGGGGCGGATCGTCACGGATCTGCTGAGCGTGCCGGATGGGCGGGTGTCGGTTCATGACCGTCCTGCCATCAGGCGATACAAGTTGAGCCGGCTTCCTGTTCGGGATGGTGCTCTTCGAGGCGAACCGAGTTTCGCCCAGACCACTCCGGCACCGAGGATCCATGGAGGGATCGATGGCACGTCGTTTTCGCACGCGGTTTGTTCACCGGATGACGGGCCGCGGGCCCTGGCTGCGGTTCGCCGCGGCGACGCTCGCCTGCATCTCCGGCACGTCCGCGTTCGCCCAGGGCACGCAGGGTCCGGGGCTCGTTCCCAACGGCGACGTCGCCCATGGCAACGTCGGTGCGGCTGACGCCCAGGCCGTTGCGGGTGGCGGCGTGCATCCCCTGCAGCCCGCCCTCGAACTGGCGCAGAAGGGCCTCGGCCAGCTCCGCTCGACCATCAAGGACTATTCGTGCACCGTCGTGAAGCGTGAGCGGATCGACGGCAAACTTGGCGATCACGAATACATGTTCGCGAAGGTCCGCCATGAACCGTTCAGCGTCTACCTCTACTTCCTCGCCCCGGATGCGGTGAAGGGGCAGGAGTGCATCTGGGTTGACGGTCAAAACGACGGCAACATGCTCGCCCACGCCGGCAGCGGTGTGCGGGCGATGGTCGGCACCGTGTCGCTCAAGCCGAACGGGACGCTCGCCATGCAGGGCAACCGCTATGCGATCACCGAAATCGGTGTGGAGAATCTCGCCAAGCGGCTCGTCGAGGTTGCCGAGCACGACAAGCAGTTCGGTGAGTGCGAGGTCAACTTCTTCAAGGATGCGAAGGTCAACGGGCGGGTCTGCACCTGCGTGCAGGTGGTGCATCCCGTGCCGCGGCGGAACTTCCGCTTCCATCTGGCCCGCGTGTTCATCGACGACGAATACCTGATCCCGATCCGCTACGAGGCCTACGATTGGCCCCAGGAGGCGGGCGGGCAGCCGGTGCTCATGGAGGAATACACCTACATGAACGTGAAGACCAACAACGGCTTCACCGACGCCGACTTCGACCCGAAGAACGCCGCCTACAAGTTCGGCTCCAAGTAATCGGCGGGCCGATCGCCTCTCAGGAAGCCCGGAGCGCAAGCGACGGGTAGCCGGGTGGCTTTCCGAGAAGGATCCGCGGAGCGAGTTGGGGTGGTGCTCGTCTACCCCGCGCTGGCGCTTGGGGCTTCCTGACGGCTTGGCGTACGGTGTCCGAGCACCGCATGGGCGGCGGCCGGAGAGTCATGCCGCCGAGGGCCGAGTCATTCGCGGGGCAGGAGCGCCGGCCAGGCGGCATGCAGTCGATCGGCGGGCGGGATCTCGATCGACGTGCCCGGCACGAGTGAGACCCGCGGATCGATCGCGCGGTTCCACGCAAAAAGCGCGCGGTAGACCCGGCCATCGCCGTAGCTGCGTTCCGCCACCGACCACCACGAGTCACCCTCGCGGGTGACGTAGGTGGAACCGACGGTGGGCGCAGGCTCTGCCATCGCCGAAGGAGCCGCCGCGGCGGGCGGGAGAAGCTCCGCCGGGACGCCAGGGTCGCCGGCAGTGAGTGGCGGGGCAGCCTGTTCGAGCGAGGCCCGGGCGACGAATGGGTCGCGCGCCACGGGAACGGGAGAAGTCGCGTGCCCAGCGGCGACCGCACCGAACTGCCGCGCGGGTATCGCCTCGGGCTCCGCCGGCGGCGGAACAAGCGGCGCGGCAGCCGTCACAAGTTGCGGTGGCTCGACGAGGTCGTGCGGTTCCGTCGCGGCGACGTCGGCGTGCACGTCGGGGCCAGCACCCTCCGGCGGCCGCGGTACGAGCAGCTTCATGGACAGCACGCCCAGAAAGATGCCCGCCAGCGTGGCCAGCAGACCGAGCAGCAGTTTTGTTTCTCGTCCCATGAACGTCCGGCGGTTCCCGGAGCGCAAACACCCGAGAGGAAAGGGGGCGGGATTGTGCTGAAATCACGGCTCGATCGCCAGATCGACGGAACCGCCGCAAGGTTTGCCAGTCTTGCCTATCCTGCGGGCGTTGGCGGGGCGAGGAGCACCTGCGCGGCCCTGAGTTTGGCCGACCGGCTGCGGGGATTACGAAGGGTCTCGTCGTCGCCGGCTTCGATGGGCGACTTGGTGAGGTTTTCCCAGACCTGGCGGTTCCGAAAAGCCTCCTTCACCAGCCGATCCTCGAGGGAATGAAACGAGATGACGGCCAGCCGGCCACCGGGCGCCAGGCGGGTCGGAATCCGTTCCAGGGCGATTCGCAGCGACTTCAGTTCTTCGTTGACGGCGATGCGCAGCGCCTGAAATGTTCTTGTGGCGGGATGGATCCGTGCCGGTGGCCTCTGCCGCGGCACGGCCGACATCACGATCCGCGCGAGGTCGCGCGACGAACGAATCGGCGTCTGCCCGCGGGCGTCGGCGATCCGCCGCGCGATCCGACGGCTGAAACGTTCCTCGCCGAACTCGTAAATGATGTCGGCGAGCGTCTCTGGGCGGAGGCGGTTGATCATCCGCCACGCCGGCTCCCCCTCGGTGGGATCGAAGCGGAGGTCGAGCGGCCCGTCGGAGTCGAACGAGAAGCCCCGCTCGTGGTCGGCGAGCTGGTCGCTGGAGAGCCCGATGTCGAGCAGCACCCGATCGACACGTTCGAGCCCCACGGCGTCGAGCACCTCCGGCAGATCGCAGAAGTTGGCCTGGGCGAAGCGGATCGGCTTGCCGGCGAGTTCCCGGGCTCCGCGCTCGATCGCGGCGGGATCGCGGTCGAGGGCGATCACGCGGCCGGTCGGGCCGACCGCCTCCACGAGCAGCCGGGTGTGGCCGCCGCCACCGAGCGTGCCATCGACGACAGTCATGCCCGGCTCGATCGCCAGATACGACATGACCTCGGCAGGAAGGACGCTTGTGTGAATGCTCGCAGACATCGCCACCCATCCTACGCGAACAGTCGCCCCCACGCCCGCCAGCTCGTCATATGCAAGCCGACCGGCCGGAAGGCCGCGGGTGTCCTGCGGTGCGCGGCTCGGGACTACCCATGCCCCGTCGCCGGACGTTCGCGGCGTGCATCCTGCCCGCCGCTCACTGCATGTCCGCTGCGCTTCGCCATCCTGGCTGCGCTTGCTGCCATAGCCCGGCTCCGGGGCACGGTCAGCCCCTCGCTGAGGTCGTGCCCGTGCAAGCCGACCGGCCATGACGCCGCGGATGAGATTCTTGAAATCGCGAAACTCAGGGAGATGCCGTATCAGCCACCCCGATTCGCCCCGTGGCGGGTCTGCGGTAGCATCGCGGCATGAGCGACTCGGATCCGGGCTCGGCCGCGACCTACGATTACCACCTGCCCGACGATCGGATCGCGCAGGAGCCGCTCGCCGACCGGGCTGCGGCGCGGCTGCTCGTCGTCAATCGGGCCGACAGCTCGCTCGAGCACCGGACCCTTCGTGATCTGCCCGGTCTGCTCGCCGCCGGCGACCTGCTCGTGGTCAACGACACGAAGGTCGTGCCGGCGCGACTCGTGGGCCGACGGGCCGCGACCGGCGGCAAGTGGGCGGGGCTCTTCCTGCGCTGCGAGGCCACGGGACCGCATGCCGGTGCATGGGTCGTGCTGGCCCAGACCCGGGGCCGGCCGGAGGTGGGCGAGCGGATCGTGCTCATCGGCCGCGATGAAGCGGATGGCGACACGCTCGAACTTCTCGGTCGGGCCGAAGGCGGGGCGTGGCTCGCGCGGCCGCTCGGCAGCGTTGCACACGAACCCGCCGAGGCGGTGCTTCTGCGGATGGGCCGCGTGCCGCTGCCGGGCTACATCCGCGGCGGTGTCGAGCATGAGGGCGACCTCGACCGTTACCAGACCGTCTTTGCTCGCGTGGCGGGATCGGCGGCGGCGCCGACCGCGGGCCTGCACTTCACCGACGAGATCTTCGCAGGGCTTGCCGCCCGCGGCATCGGGCGGGCCACGGTCACGCTCCACGTGGGCCTCGGCACGTTTCGGCCGATCACGGCCGAGCGGCTCGACGACCATCTGATGCACTCCGAGTGGTGCGAGTGCCCGGCGGAGACGGTGGCGGCGGTGCGCGAGACGAAGGCCAGGGGTGGACGAGTCTTCGCCGTGGGCACGACGGCGGTGCGGACGCTCGAGACCGCGGCCCGCGAGGGCACGCTCTCGCCGTGGTCCGGGCCGACGGATCTGTTCATCAAACCCGGCTTTTCCTTCCGAGTGGTCGACGGCCTGTTGACGAACTTCCACATGCCGCGGACAACGCTCATGGTGCTCGTGTCGGCATTCGCGTCACGGGACATCGTGATGAATGCCTACGACGCGGCGATTCGCGAACGCTACCGGATGCTAAGCTACGGCGACGCGATGCTGTTCAGGTGAGCACGGTGACGGTCACCGCCGCCGGGGTGCCGTTGATTCCACTTTCGGGAGACGATGATGTCGGGACTGCCGCAGGAAGACGTGCTCGTGGTGCCGCGGGCGCTGTTCGACACCGTGGGGGCCTTTCAGGGCTTCTGCGGCGACACGGCGGCCTATCTCGCGGCGCTGCTCGATCCTGCCCACACCTCGTGGCGACCACGGGCGACCGTCGAGGACGACCCGTCCCTCAAGCAACTCATTCCCTACTGCGTGCTCTCATGGCGGGATGCCGCCGGCACGCCTCACTACTTCGCCTACACGCGAGGAGGCGGCCAGAGCGAGGCCCGTCTGCGGGCGAAGCGGTCGGTCGGGATCGGCGGCCACATCTCGAGCATCGACGGCGAGTACGGCGACAACACCTCCTACGAGGCGGGCATGCGGAGGGAAATCGCCGAGGAGATCGCGATCGACGGCGGGTGGACGTCGCGGTGCGTCGGGCTGATCAACGACGACTCCAATGCGGTCGGCAGCGTGCACCTCGGGATCGTCCACGTGCTGGAACTGGAGCGGCCCGGCGTGGCGTCGCGGGAGAGCGAACTGGTGGAGTGCGGCTTCGAGACGCTCGAATCGCTGCTCGCCGACCGTGATCGCTTCGAGACCTGGTCGCAGATCACGCTCGACGCCCTTCGCGAGGGTAGGCTGGGCTGATCACAAGGGGCCCTGACACGTGTGGCGACGCGGCCGTGATCTATCTTGACAACCACGCCACGACCCGGCTCGATCCGCGAGTGCTCGGGGCGATGCTGCCGTGGCTCACCGACCACTACGGTAATGCCGGCAGCACGACCCACGAGCCAGGCCGAGAGGCCCGTGCGGCGGTCGATGCGGCGCGAGACACGGTTGCGGCGGCGATCGGGGCCACGGCCCGCGAGATCGTGTTTACGAGCGGCGCCACCGAAAGCGGGAATCTCGCGATCCTGGGCACGGCGTCCCGCATCCGCAGGCAGACGGGCGGCGTGTCTCGCGGGCACATGCTCACGGTCGCGACGGAACACCACGCGGTGCTCGATCCGATCGAGCATTTGGGACGCGAAGGCTTCACCGTCAGCCGGTTGCCGGTGGTGGAGCAGGGCGATCCGTCCGGCGTACCCGGCCGGATCCGACTCGCCGACCTCGACGCGGCGCTGCGTCCCGACACCTGTCTCGTGTCGGTGCTCCTGGCCAACAACGAGATCGGCGTGGTGCAGGAGGTCGCGGCGATCGCCGACCGCGTCCATGCGGCGGGGGCGATTCTCCACGTCGACTGCGCCCAGGCCCTCGGGCGGATGCGGGTCGATGTCGATGCGATCGGCGCCGACCTCGCGAGTTTCTCGGGTCACAAGTTCCACGGTCCAAAGGGCGTGGGAGCGCTCTATGTTCGCCGTCGCGGCCGGGCGGTTCGCGTCGATCCGCTCGTGTTCGGCGGCGGGCAGGAGCGGGGCATGCGGAGCGGCACGCTCGATGTGCCGGCGATCGTGGGGCTTGCGGAGGCGGCCCGGCTCGCCAACGACGGGCTGGCCGAGGAGGCGCCGCGGATGCGGCGGCTGCGCGATCGGCTCTGGAAGAAACTCGCCGACGCGGTGCCAGGAGTCGCGGTCAATGGCCCCGCGCTCGAAATGAACGATGACGGCTCCAGTTCCGTGCGGCTCGTCAACAACCTCAACGTTCACATCCCGGGTGTCGACGGCCAGTCGCTACTGGCGACGGTGTCTGGTGAGGGCCTGGCGGTGAGTTCCGGCAGCGCCTGCTCGTCGGAGAGTCCGCGGCCGAGCCACGAGCTCTTGGCCCTCGGGCTCTCCGAGGACCAGGCCCGCGCCAGCCTGCGATTTGGCCTCTCCCGGTGGACGACCGCAGGCGAGGTGGCCGAAGCCGCGAGCCGGATCGCCGTCGCGATCGCCCGTCTCCGACTCTCATGACGCCCAGCGTCAACCCGCCGGGGGCGACGCAGGCTGACGAGCGTTGAAGATTTCGCTCGTTGGAGCCGAGCATTTCCAAACCGGGCCGAGCGAAATATTCCCGCTAAGTATGCCTGCGCCGCACCCGGCGACGCCTCTCGGAAGGGCTTCCCAAACCGCCGGCCTTTCCGCATGACGGGCAGTGGGATACTATTAAAACAACGGTCGCTGCGAGAACGCATCGCCGGGCGAATCAGGCCAGCAAGAGGAGTCACCCCATGTCGGTCATGCTCACGGAAAAGGCAGCCAGCGAAGTCAAGAAGATCATCACCGAGCAGAAGCTCGATCCGGCCACGGTCCTCCGCGTGGGCGTTGCCGGCGGCGGCTGCAGCGGCTTCAGTTATTCGCTCGGCTTCGACACGCAGTTCGATCCCAAGGCCGACACCAAGTCGGAGCAGCACGGCGTGGCCGTGGTCGTCGACAAGAAAAGCGATCTGTTTCTCGACGGGACCACGCTCGATTTCCACGAGGCGATCTACAAGCGTGGCTTCACGTTCAACAATCCGAACGCGAAGAAGAGCTGCGGTTGCGGCAGTTCGTTCCAGGCCTGACCAACGTCGCGGCCCGACGGCTGCCGTCGAGGCTTCCCAGTCAGGGCTACCCAGAGGACACCATCGTCGTGGCTGCGGAGAAGGTCCATATCGTC
>JAIOPD010000022.1 GCA_021414115.1 Planctomycetia bacterium | reverse complement strand
CAGCTTCTCGTCCGGGATCTCAAGGGGCTCTCGGCGTATCGTTGGCGCTGAGCCCGGCTCGCGGTCACCCGCGGCGACGAAGCTGATCGTCGAGCGTCGGCCGGCGGAGCACGATCATCGGATCGGCCTCGGCCCGCACGGCTGCCATGCTCATCGGCTTGGCGAGAACCATGCCCGCCACGAAGCCGGCGATGTGGGCCGAGTAGGCGACGCCGCCACCGCTTCCGCTCTGGTCCAAGAAGCCGCTGACGATCTGGAACAAAAACCAGATCCCCACGGCCACGTAGCCCGGCACGTCGACCATCATCCGCAGCAGGATCACGCTCACCCGCCGCTGGGCATGGAGGACGAGATAGCCGCCGAGCACTCCCGAAATAGCCCCCGACGCTCCGAGGCAGGGCGTGAGCGCGGCCTCGCCGGAACTGTTGAGCGCCACGAACGTCAGCGACGCGATGATGCCTGTGGCCAGGTAGAAGATCAGGTATTTCACGTGGCCCATGTCGTCTTCGATGTTGTCGCCGAAGATCCACAGAAACCACATGTTGCCGAGCAGATGCATGATACTGCCGTGCATGAAGATGGCGGTGAAGAGAGTCATCCACGGGGGGATCGGCGTCTTCCGCAGGCCCGGGTCGGTGACCTGGATGTCGCCCTGGGGCGTGTGGATCGTCCGCAGCGACGGCTCCAGCTCGATGTCCTGGCCGGTGATGATCTCCTTGGGCACCTGCACGTAGGCCATCGTGAAGGCCTCGTTGCTCCCCATGCCCTGGAGCACGACAAATACGAAGACGTTGGCCGCGATCAGGGCGATCGTCACGAACGGGAATGTGCGGCGATCGGAGTTGTCGTCGCCAACGGGAAAGACCATGGGAAGTGGCGACCCTGGGGTGAGCGGAGAAACTCTGGGCGTTGGTCGGTGTCAGCGAGTGAAGCGATGCACCATCGTGTGCGTGGCGGTCTGGCCGGGATCGAGTCGGACGCTCGGCCAATCGGCATGATGGATACTGTCGGGATACTTCTGGGTCTCGAGGCAGATGCCGCCGTTGGGAGCGTAGATCGCGCCGGCCTTGCCCGTGAGCGTACCGTCGAGGAAGTTGCCCATGTAGACCTGCACGCCTGGCTGGTCGGAGAGCAGCTCGAGCATCCGGCCGCTCGCCGGATCGCGGAGCGTCGCGGCGGTCCGCAGGATGCCATCGGGCTTCCAGCCGCGGACGACATAGTTGTGATCGACGCCGCGAGGCGTGCCCGGCGCGGCGTCTGGCGGCAGGGTTTCGATCGCGGCACCGCAGCGGCCCCACGGCTTCCGCTCGGGACGGAAGTCGAAGGGCGTGTCCGCAACCGGGGCGAACGTGCCGGTCGGGATGGAGCCGGCGTCGACCGGCAGGTAGCGATCGGCCGCCACGGCCAGCTCGTGATCGCGGATCGACCCCGAGGCATGGCCGGCGAGGTTCCAGTAGGTGTGATGGACCATGTTGACGATCGTGGGGGCATCGGTCGTCGCCCGCATCTCCACCACGAGTTCGCCCACGGGCGTGAGCGTGTAACTGGCCTGCGCCAGCACGCGGCCGGGATAGCCCTCGTCCCCGTCGGGCGACACCATCTCGAACGCGACGCATGGGCCACGCGGCGTGATTCGCGGAGTTCCCTTCCAGAGTTTCTTGTCGAAGCCGACGACGCCACCGTGCAGGTGGTTGGGCCCATTGTTGGTAGCCAGCGTGTAGGCCTTGCCGTCGAGCTCGAACGTGCCTGCGGCGATTCGATTGGAACAACGGCCGCAGATCGCGCCGAAGTAGGGATGGCCCTTCAGGTAGCCCTCGAGCGAGTCGAAACCGAGCACCACGTCCACCGGCCCGCCCTGCGCGTCATCGCGGGGCGGCACCAGGAAGCTCGTGAGGATGGCGCCGTAGTCAGTGACGGTCGCCTTCCAGCCGCCCGGGACCTCGAGCGTGTAGAGATGCGCCTCGCGGCCGTCGGGCAGCCTGCCGAAGGGCTTCGCCGTGGGTGGGGCGAACGCAGCGGCGGCGGGCGATGCGGGCATGTTCTTTTCTCCGGCTGGCTTCGGCACATCGTCTGCAAGACAGGGAAGGCACCACGCGGCGAGGGCCGAGGCCACCATCGCACGGATCGACGCGGTCCTGATCATTTCATCCCCCTTTCGGTCGGCGACGGCCGGCAGCTACGCCCCCTGCGACTTCGCCGCAGCGCGAGGCCTGGGCGTGGTCTCAGCCTCCTCCTGCTTGATCGCTATCCAGCCGTCGATACTCCACGGCCCGCCGCCATAGGCGACAAGTGAGAGCAGTCCGCCGCCGATTGCGAGGTTTTTCATGAACTGGATCGTCTGCAGCTGCCGCTGGCCGGCATCGGCAAACTTCCAGAAGTCGTGAAAATAGAAGGTGGCCGCCATCAGGAAGACGAACAGAAAGATGGCGCCGATCCTCGTCCAGGCGCCGAGGATCAATGACAGGCCGCCGATGAGCAACAGTCCGATCGCACCAAAGAGCGCGAACTTCGGATTGGGCACCCCCTCCGACGCCATGTAGGCGGCTGTGGAGGAGAACTGCGTCACCTTGTTGACGACGGCGCTGGCGAACACGACGGCGATCATGAGCCGGCCGAGCAGCGACACGAACCCCTGCACGGCATCTGCCATCTGCTGCATCGGAAACTCTCCTCACACGGGCAACTTACCGCAAATGGTCGCCCACGGGCCCCGACGGGGCAAGGGGGAAAATCAGCCTGTTTTAAGCCGGTTCGTCCGGCGTGATGGCCGGTTCTTCCCGCGTGACGCAATGCACGCCGCCGCGGCCGCGGACGAGCTCGCGGCAGTCGAAGGGCTCGATCCGGCGATCAGGGAAGCATCCGGCGATCGTCGCCAGCGCCGGCTCGTCGGTCGCGCCGCCGAAGACGGGCACCACGACGAGACCGTTGGCGACGTAAAAGTTCAGATGGCTCGCGGGCAGCTGCGTGCCCTCGAAGGCGAAGCATGCCGGGATGTCGACGGGCACGACCTCGAGCCGTCGGCCCCGGGCGTCGACGTGACGACGCAAGATCGCCAGGTTGGCCTCGAGCCCCGCGTGGTTGGGATCGAGCGCCTCGGGCTGCCGCGCCGCGAGCACGCGGCCGGGGGCCACGAACCGCGCGAGCTGGTCGATGTGGCCGTCGGTGTCGTCGCCGGCGAGGTCACCTCCCACCCAGAGCACGCGCTCGACCGACAGCCACCGCTCGAGGACCGCCGCCATCGCGTCGCGATCGAGGCCGGGATTCCGACGCGGATCGACCACGCACCGTTCGTTGGCAAGCAGCGTGCCATCGCCGTCGGTCTCGATCGCGCCTCCCTCGAGCACGACGTGCGGCACGAGGCTCTCCATGCCGAGATGCTCCGCGATGCCCCGCGACACCCCCGCGTCGGCATCCCACGGCGGATACTTTCCGCCCCATGCGTTCCAGTCCCAGCAGACCGCGGCCGGCCGCGAGCCCGTTCGCCCGCGCGGCACCATGAACACAGGCCCCGTATCGCGGATCCAGGAGTCGCTCGTGGGCAGTTCGAGGAAGGCGACGTTGGGCTCGTCGGCCAAGAGCGCCCGCGGTGCGGCGAGCACGTCGCGCGCGCCGACGATCCGCACCGGCTCGTGTGCAGCGACGAGCCGCGCGAGCCGCGCGTAGACCGGCGGGATCGCGGCGAAGGGGCCCAGGAACGTCGCGCGGCGGTGGGGCCACGCCAGCCACGTGGCGGCGTGCGGCTCCCACTCGGCCGGCAGCCGGTAGTCGGGCATGCCGTCACGACCCCCAGCGGTCGAGCAGGTGGCCGTAGGCGTCGATCCGCCGGTCGCGAAAGAAGGGCCACCGCGTTCGCGACCACTCGATGCGGTCAAGATCGCACTCGCAGACGAGCGTCTCGGGGGCGTCGTGGCCTGCCTTCAGGAGGACCTCGCCGTTGGGGGCGTAGACGACGCTCGCCCCCCAGAAGCGGAGCGGCCCCTCGCGGCCGGTGCGGTTGACCGCCACGACGAACACCCCATTGGCGATCGCATGGCTGCGGAGCATCGTGTCCCACGCGTCATACTGCTCGCGGTGCAGCGACTCCTCCCCATCCAGCCAGCCGATGGCCGTGGGGTAGAAGATCGCCTGCGCGCCCGCCAGCGCCGTGAGCCTGGCGGCCTCGGGATACCACTGGTCCCAGCAGACCAGCGGCCCCACGGCGAGCCGGCTCGTGGGCACGCTCATGAACCCGGTGTCGCCCGGCGCGAAATAGAACTTCTCGTAGTAGTGCGGGTCGTCCGGGATGTGCATCTTGCGATAGACGCCGGCTGTCGAGCCGTCGGCGTCGAAGACCACCGCGGTGTTGTGGAACAGGCCGGCGCTCCGCCGCTCGAACACGCTCCCGAGAAGCACGACGCGATGCCTGCGGGCCGCCGCGGAAAGCTTCTCGGTGAGCGATCCCGGCACCACTTCCGCCTCGGCGAACCGGGCGTGGTCCTCGGACTGACAGGGGTATTCGCCGGCGAAGAGTTCCTGAAGGCAGACCACCTCCGCGCCGGCTGCGGCCGCCTCGGCGATGCCGGCGAGAGCCTGCGCGATATTGTCTTCCCGCGAGGCCGAGCAGGCAGACTGCACCAGTCCGATCCGCACGACGCTGCCGCGGCCGTTCATCCCGCGACCGCCTCTTCGAGCTTCGCCGCCGGGACGGGGAACTGCTCGGCGAGCGCGGCCACTTCCCGCCGCGTCGACTCGAGCACGGCCGCATCGCCCGGCGACTTCAAGACCTGCAGAATCCACCCTGCGATCCGCTTCATCTCGTCGCGGCCCATGCCGCGGGTGGTGAGCGCCGGCGTGCCGAGGCGGATGCCCGAGGGGTCCATCGGCTTCCGCTCGTCATAGGGGATCATGTTTTTGTTGCAGGTGATGCCGCAGCGGTCGAGCGTCTCCTCGGCCAGCTTGCCGCCAATGGAGAGCGGCGTGACATCCACGAGCATCAGGTGGTTGTCGGTGCCGCCACTGACGAGCTTCACGCCGCCGGAGGCCAGGGCCTCGGCGAGGGTCCGTGCGTTGTCGACGACCTGTGTCGCGTAGGTCTTGAAGGCCGGCTCGAGCGCCTCACGAAAGGCCACCGCCTTGCCGGCGATCACGTGCATGAGCGGGCCGCCCTGCTGGCCGGGGAAGACCGACCGGTCGAGGGCCTTGGCGTTTTCCGCGCGGCACATCGCGATGCCGCCCCGTGGGCCGCGAAGCGTCTTGTGGGTCGTGCTCGTCACGAAGTCGGCCACGGGCACCGGGTTGTCGTGGATGCCCGCGGCGACGAGGCCGGCGTAGTGGGCCATGTCGACCATCAGTTTCGCCCCCACCTCGCGGGCGATCTCCGCGAACCGGCCGTGCGGGATCTCGCGGGGATAGGCGCTGGCACCGGCGACGATCAGTTTCGGCTTGTGCTCGCGGGCCAGCGTGGCGATCTGATCGAAGTCGAGCAGGTGGTCGCCGCGGCGGACGCCATAGTGCACGAACTTGTAGAGAATGCCCGAGGCGTTGAGCTTCATGCCGTGCGTGAGGTGGCCGCCGTGGGCCAGATCGAAGGCGAGGACGGTGTCGCCCGGCTGGATCGCGCAGAGATAGACGGCAGCGTTGGCCTGACTGCCGGAGTGAGGCTGGACGTTGACGTGCTCGGCCCCGAACAAGCTCTTCAACCGCTCGCGGGCGATGTCTTCGACCTTATCGACGAACTCGCAGCCGCCGTAATAGCGGTGGCCCGGATAGCCCTCGGCATACTTGTTCGTCAACACGCTCCCGACGGCCTGCATCACGGCCGGGCTCGTGAAGTTTTCGCTGGCGATCATCTCGAGGCCTTCCTGCTGCCGCACCTGCTCCGCGGCGATGGCGGACCAGACCTCGGGATCTTCGCTTTCGATGAAATTGGGCTGGGAGTTCACCTGGGTATCCTCCGTGCTGGGCAACCGGGGCATGTTCGAGGCCGCTGCCCGATTGTCGGTCGGCCCCGGGACATCGTCAACGAACGCGACTGGGGCTCGCGGATTGAACGGAGCCTCGGCCCGTCGGCTACGATGCGGAAGGTTTTTGCAAAGGGAGTTGCCCGTCATGCTCCGTGGTCGAATGCGTCTGTTCGCGGGCGTGATTGCGTCGGTCGCCTGCGCGGGCCTGTCCTTCGAGGCCCGCGGGCAGCTGCGGATCGTCGAGCAGGTGTCGCTCACCGGCACGGTGGAGTCGGTGGCCGGCAGCCGGGTCACCGTTCGCGACGTCGCGGGCACGCGGCACGAGGTCCGCGTGCAGAAGCCCGACGAGCAGGGTGTGCCGCTCGCCGACGGACGCCTCCTCGCCTTTCCGGCCGAGGTGCAGGTCGGCGGCGCGATCGATGCGGCCAAACTCAAGCCCGGCCAGATCGTCCGCTTCAAGGCCCGGCTCAGCGGCAAGGGCACGGTGGACGGCGATGTCGGCGAGGTGACGCTCATCGACGCCGCCGCAGCGACGGTCGGCGTGGTCTGGGACGGCACGGAGCCGACGACGCCCAAGGAGGTCACGGCCTGCGACGTCACCGCCCCGGTGAGCAAGGCGCTCAAGACCAGGCTCGTGGTCGAACTGCCCGCCGGACAGCCGTTCAAGAAGAAGACGCTCGTGGCGGTCAAGCTGGCGGATGGAGCCAAGGCACGGCTCCTGAGCACCGACCTCAAGCGGATCGAGCCGGGCGCGACGGTGGTCCGCCTGGAGGCGGCGAAGCTCGACTCGGGCGACCTGGTCGCCAAGACGCTCGTCGTCGAGAACGGCGCGGCCGCGGCCGTCGCCGACCGCGGCGACGACGCGCTCGAAAACAAGTATCGCTCGCTCTCCGACCTGCCGCTCAAGGAGCCGCGGCTCGTCCGCTCGCCCCACTTCGCGTTCCTCACCGACCTGTCGGACCGCGAATGGGCCGTGATCCGCGACAAGCTCGAGCGGATGGTGGGCCTGCTGGAGAAGTATTTCGGCCGCCAGAGCACCGGCGTTGTCGAGGGCTTCATCGTCGACGACCTCGCGGTCTGGCCCGCGGGCACGCTCAAGGAGCCGATGGGGATCGAGAAGATCCGCCGCCGCGAGGGGGTGTGTTTCAACTCGTCGCTCGGTCCGCAGCGGCGGGCCGAGCTCTATTCGTGCGCCGACCACGGCGTGATCCAGCACGAGTGCGTGCACGGCTTCTGCCATCTCACGTTTGGATCCACCGGCCCGACGTGGCTCGCCGAAGGAGTGGCCGAACTGGGCAACTACTGGCGCGACGGTGACACGGCCGTCGAAATCGAACCTGCGGTGATGGGCTACATCCGCATCACATCCCCGAAGCGATCGCTCGGCGAGATCGCCGTGCCCGGCCGTGAGCCGGCGGGTGGCTGGCAGGACTACGCATGGCGATGGGCCCTCTGTCATCTCCTCGCCTACAACCCCAACTACGCCGACCGCTTCAAGCCGCTCGCCGTGGCCCTGATGGAGGAGCGGCCGGGGGCGTCGTTCGACGCGGTCTACGGCCCCGTCGCCCGCGAGATCGCCTTCGAGTACGACCGGTTCCTCGAGGCCGTGGGCAACGGCTACCGCGCCGACCTCACCGCCTGGCCCTGGAAGGCGAAGTTCCGCCCGCTCGCCGTGGGCGCCGACGCGAAGGTCAAGGTCGCGGCCGCCAGGGGCTGGCAGGCGGGCGGGATCATCGTCGAGCAGGGCGCGACCTACGACGTCGAGGCCGCGGGCACGTGGCGGACCGCCAAGGCTGCCGCCGACGGCGGTGCCGACGGTGACGGTGCCGGCCACGGCAGGCTCGTGGCGACGATCTTCCACGATTTCGCGCTCACCACGCCGATTCCTTTGGCCGCACGGTCGTCGTTCACCGCCCCCGTGGACGGCCAACTCTTCCTGCGGTGCGACGACGACTGGACGCAGCTCGCCGACAACGAGGGTGAACTCACCGTCACCGTCCGGCGGCCGTGATTTCAGCCGCTCGCGCGGCCGGCTTCCAGAGCAGCGGCGGAGCCATCTCCATGCGCTTGGCTGCATCTCTCCGCAAGGAAGCCCCAAGCGCGAGCGCGGGGAATACGCCCTCCACCCAGCCTCGTTCCGCGACACCCTCACGCTCAGGTCGCCGACAACAACTCCATGTCGAACACGAGCGTCGAGTTGGCGGGGATGTTGGGGCGTGCAGTGCCGCCATACGCGAGACTCGGCGGAATGATCACCGTCCGTCGCTCGCCCGGCTTCATCTGCGCGATGATCTCGTCCCAGCCCGCGATCACCTGCCCCGCGCCGAGCCTGAACTCGAAGGGCTGCCCCCGGTCGCGCGAACTGTCGAACTTCGTGCCATCGACGAGCCAGCCGGTGTACTGCGTGCGGACCGTCTGGCCCGACGTGGGAGCCGTGCCAGCGGCCGGGGTCAGCACCCGGTATCGCATCCCGGAGAGCGTGCTCACGAAGTCGTTGAAGCTCGTCCGCAACGCCGCGACCCGCAGCGGGCCCATGGCGTTCGAAAAGACCTGCGTCCGGCTACCGGCCTGCGACACCAGCGCGACCCCGTTGCCGGCGGTGGCCTGGGTGCCGACGAAGCCGTCGATCCGCCCGTCGCCGTTGCGGTCGATGCCGGCCACGAAGGCCGCGGCCCGCTCCCGGGAGAGTCCGGCGAACGCCGCGAAACTCGCCAGCCGCGGGTTCGCCGCGGCCCCCACACGGCCGTCGTACACCTCGGTGCCCGGGCCGCCGGCGGCCGACGACACGACGAGGTCGTCGATCTGATCGGCATCGTACCGGCCCGCGGTCACCGTCACGCCGCCGCGAAACCCGGTCGTGAACGCGGCGATGGTGTCGACGACCCGTGGCGCCGAGGTCGACACGTCGTACACCGCCACCTGCGCCGCCATGCCCGCGCCGCTGCCCACGACGATCTCGACCTTGCCATCGGGCCGCGCTGCATCAACAAGGCTGCCGTTGGTGAAGGTGCCCAGATCGGCGACGGCCACGGAGGCACCGCCGATGAAGGTCGGAGAGAAGGGACTGAACGTGCGGAAGGGGGTATTCGAGATCGGTTCGCCGAAGGCTGGCGCACGATACACGTTCACCAGACCCGGACCGCGCGACACCGCCGCGACGATGTCATCGCGGCCGTCGCCGTCGACATCCCCACCGGCAACGTCGATGCCGCCGCGAGAGCCGGGGCCGAACGGCTGGGTGCGAAAGTTGGCGAGCTCGCGCAGCGATGTCGCGCCGCCCGTGACCTGCTGTTCGAAGACCCGGATTTCGCCGACACGACCCGGCCCCGGAGCGGCCAGGATCTCGGCCGTTCCATTGCCGTCCACGTCGGCCATCGCCACGCGGACACCTCCGCGAAAAGCCTGCTCGAACGCGAGCGTCTGGGCGACGATCGCGCCGGTCTCGGCATTCATCAGCCGGATGAGCGGCGTGCTCGCGGCACCGATGTCGGAGCCTACGACGACGAGTGTCGAGGCGAGCACCTGCCGCGGTTCGAGCACCTCGACCCGGAGCCGATCGCGGCCGGAAGAGGTCTTTCGAGAGCGGCGAGTGGCCGACATGCGATGGCTCGGAGAGTGCGGGGGGGCGGGAGCGTGTCGGGGAACGACGCCACCCGTGGATACGTCAAGGAATAGCCTGCGGTTCGCCACCGGGCAATCGCCCGGTAATTGACGTCATTCCAGCCGCAGCGGCTCGGGCATGAAGGTGACGATCGGGATCAGGAACGAGGCGATCCCCAGGGCCGTTCGCAGGGCGCCAAGAGGCCGGCCATCGTCGCGAATGGGCGGATGATCGACGCCCATCAGGGTCACGATCACGAGCATCACGACCCAGTTGTATTGGCCGAAGGCCACGACCGCGGCGATCGCTGCCAGGAGCACGCCACGGGCCACCCAGTCGCCACGGTGACCGAACACCGCGCGACAGATGTGGCCGCCGTCGAGCTGGCTGATGGGAACCATATTGAGGCCGGTCACGAGCAGACCGACCCAGCCCGCCATGAAGAGCGCGTTGGGGGCCACCGTCAGATCCGGCGACAGGTCGGGCCGCACGATCGTCTGTACCCAGCGGGCCAGCGGCGCCAGCGCGAAGGGATTCGACGCGTCGGCCGTCCCGGTGAGCATGCCCCAGGCGAGGATCGGCACCGCGACCACGAGCCCTGCCAGCGGACCGGCCAGCGCGATGTCAAAAAGTTGCCGCCGATTGGCGCGGCCGCCTTCCATGCCGATCACGGCCCCCAGCGTGCCGGTGAGGAGCACGGGCACGGGAATGAAGAATGGCAGCGTGGCCGGAATGCCGTGGAGCCGGGCCGCGATGAAGTGTCCGGCCTCGTGCGCCGTCAGCACCGCCATCACGGCGGCCGTGTAGGCGAGGCCGCGTGGCCAGTGGGCGGCGATCTCGCCGCCGATCTCATCCACACCCAGCACCAGCGGCTGCCAGCCCACGGCGCCGGCGGCGAACGTGGTCAGGCCGGTGAGCAGATAGAGCAGGGCTTGAAGCCGAATCCGTGGCGACCCGGGGGACCGCAGCAGCGTCTCGAGTTCGGCGTCGTGATGGAGAGGGGCGGGCTGCATCAGGAGAGACGTCAGAATACAGATTTCGCGACCCATCTGATACGATTCGGACGGTCCTCTTCCATACCGCCCCCAGCACAGAGGTTTCCCGATGCGACCCTGCTTGTGTTCCCTTCCCATCCGCGGAATCGCCGCTGCTTTGGCCGCGGTCGCCATGCTCTGCGGTGGAACGGTGAGCCGCGCGGCGAACCAGCCGACAGTGATCGCCGTCGTCGCCTGCGATGGCTATGCCGATCTCCGCGACCAGCTCAGTTGGGTTGGCGAACAGGTAGGCAACCCCACGCTCGCCGGGTTCGCGGAGTCGTTCCTGCTCTTGGCGACGCAAGGGAAGGGACTGGCAGGGCTCGATGTGAAGCGGCCCATCGGCGTGATCGTGACCACGGAAGGAGGCCCGCTTCCCTCGGCGCACGCCTTTGTGCCCGTCAAGGATCTCGGCAAGCTCCTCGAGGCGCTCAAGGGCATGACCGGACCGGTCGAGAAAGTGGATGGCGTGCTCCGCATCGCGCCTCCCGGCGCCCCGCCCGTCGAGATCTCCGAACGGAACGGCTGGGCGATCATCTCGCAGGAGGGAGCGACGGCCGGGATCGATGATCCACTGCCGCTGATCGGTCCGGTCGTCAAAGATTACTCGCTCGGCGTCGAACTCTTCCCGTCCCGGATGCCGGACGAGATGCGGCAGCGGCTCAAGGGCTTGCTCGACGAAGCCGCTCAAAACGCAGCGGCTCAAGGGCAGGCGATGGATGCCGCCCCCCTGGCGGCCGCGATCGACAACCTCGACGACGTCGAGCAGTTGCTGTTCGGGTTCGCCGTCGACAAGGAGAAGAATCGCATGCTCCTCGACGTGACAACCGTGATGACGCCGGGCTCCGCGGCGGCCGATGTGTGGACAGAAGCTGCGAAGACGGCGGCGACGGTCGGCTCGCCCGCCACCTCCGATGGCAAGCCAGCCGCGGTGCGGGGCCATTACGCCCAGGCGGTGCCGGCGTCCGCCCGCGCGGTGATCGAGGCGGGCATCCTCGGTGCCCTCGCGGCAGGGGGAAGCGATCCGGTGGCGAGCACGCTTGCCGGCCTCGCCAGCGACATCGTCACCGCCATGCTCGAAACCGGAAGTGTCGATGCGGGCATGACGCTCGACACGAGCGCGGCCGACGAGCAGCACCCGCTGCCGGCGTTGACTGTCGGCATGCGGATCAAGGACGGCGCGGCGCTCGAGAAGCAAGTCAAGGTGCGACTGGGCGCCAAAGACCGCCTGCCGGCGAATGTGTCGGTGAAGTTCGACGCCGGCAAGCAGGGCGACGCCCGGCTCCACGAGGTCACCGTCGACGTGTCGGGCACGCCCGCCGCCAAGCAGCTTGGCGACACGGTCACGCTCACGCTCGCGGTGCTGCCGGAGTATGCCTATCTCCTGGCGGGTGACAACGTGCCCCAACGACTGGCTGCCGCGATCGGAGCCGGCGGCAAGCCGCTTCCCGATTCGAAGCCGATCACGGGTGTCGAGCTGTCGCTCGCGAGCCTGATCGGCTACGCGGCGAAGATGACAAAGGCATTCAACCCCGAGGATCCGCAGGGCGAGATGCTCGGCGAGGTGGCCGAGCAGGCGGCAGCCAAGGACGCCACGCAGGTGCGGTTCTCGTTGCAGCCGGTCACCCGCGGCGTCACGCTTCGCCTCTCGGCCGATGCCGGCGCGATCCAGACGATCGCCGCCAGTGCCGCGGTGCAGCAGGCCGCCCCGCCCCCGATGCAGCGGCCCCGCCCCCGTGCCGAGCGTGCGCCCGCCGACGGTGGCCCTGCCCTGGTTCCCTGATACCCCTCTCGCTGAACCCTCTTCATGATTGCCCCGACGTCTGTCTCTGCATCCCTTCCCGCCGCGGTCGGCATCCGCCACGAGATCGCCGGAGCGAGCGTCGCCGCGCTCGCCCGGCAGTACGGCACGCCGCTCTACGTCTACGATGCCGACACGATCCGGCGTCGATGCCGTGACCTTGCGGCCTGGGACACCGTGCGGTTCGCGCAGAAGGCCTGCTCCAATCTCGCGGTCCTCGACCTTGTCCGTCGGGAAGGTGTGCTCGTCGACGCCGTCAGCACCGGCGAGATCCACCGGGCGCTCGCCGCCGGCTTCCCGGCCCATGCCGCCCATCAACCCGGCCCCGACGGCCTGCCGCCCGCGCACCCGATCGTCTATACGGCCGACATCTTCGACCGCGACAGCCTCGATGCGGTCGTGAAGCATGGTCTCCACGTCAACTGCGGCTCCGCCGACATGCTCGAGCAGTTGGCCGAGCGGATGCCCGGGGCGAACGTCACGCTGCGAGTGAACCCGGGCTTCGGCCACGGCCACAGTCAGAAGACCAACACCGGCGGCGAAGGATCGAAGCACGGCATCTGGCACGAGGAGATCCCCGACGTGCTCCGGCGAGCGGAGTGGGCCGGGCTCGCCGTCAGCGGACTCCACATGCACATCGGCAGCGGCACGGATCTTGCGCATCTGGCCGAGGTGGCCGAGGCGCTCGAACGGGTGGCGATCGAGGTCGGCCGGTCGCTCACGATGGTCAGCGCCGGCGGCGGACTGCCGGTGCCCTACAAGCCGGGCGAGGTGCATGCCGACCTCTCCGGCTACTTCACCCTCTGGGATGCGACGCGGAAGCGGCTCGAGGATCGGTTCGGCCACCGCATCCGGCTGGAAATCGAGCCCGGCCGCTACCTCACGGCGGAATCGGGCTCCGTGGTCACGGAGATCCGCGCGATCAAAAAGCAGGGCTCGCGAAAATACCTGCTGGTCGACGCTGGGTTCAACACGCTCGCTCGGCCGGTGCTCTACGGTTCGTACCATCCGATGAGCCTCTGCCCGCAAGGCGAAGCCGAACGCGGCGCGGCCGAGGAGGTGGCGGTGGGCGGCCCCTTGTGCGAGTCGGGCGACATCTTCACACAGACCGACGGCGGCTTCGTGGCCACGCGGAACCTGCCCGCGGCGGCGGTGGGCGACCTGCTCGTGATCGAGATCGCGGGCGCCTACGGGTTCGTGATGGCGAGCAACTACAACTCGAAGCCGCTGCCGGCCGAGGTGCTCGTCGACGGCGGCACGCACAGGCTCGTCCGCGCCCGGCAGACGCCCGAGGACCTCGTCCGCGGTGAGTGCGTTTAGTCGCGGGAAACCGACCTTGCGGGGGGCGGCGGGTTTCGCGACTCTCCGCGATCCCCGAGGCTTTCCGCATGCTCATTTCGTACCGCCACCAGTTCGCCTTCATCCACGTGCCCAAGACGGCGGGCTCGAGCGTGGCCGGCGCGCTCTATCCCCATGCGGACCACAGCCAGCATTACTGGGCCAACCGCTGGCTCGAACGAATCGGCATCAAGGTCAACCACTACGCACCGTATCGGCTGCGGAGGTTCCGCCCCCACACACCAGCCGACACGCTCCGTCGGAACCTCCCCGGCGACGTGTTCGAGTCGCTCTTCAAGTTCGCCTTCGTGCGAAATCCCTGGGATCTGATGGTGTCGTATTTCCACTTCCTCCGCACCGCCGAGGAACACGCCACCCACGTCAGCCATCGCCGCCGATTCGCCACACGGCTGCCCGACTTCGAGGCCTACCTCCGCTACGAGATCCGCCGCGGGAAGATCTCGCAGACGCAGATGCTCTGCGATCCCCGAGGCCGACTGCTGGTCGACTTCCTCGGCCGCTATGAGACGGTGGCTGCGGACTTCAGCCACGTCTGTCGGCGGATCGGCCTCGTGGCCCCGCTCGGCCACGTGAACGCCAGTTCCCGCCGCGACTATCGCGACTACTACAGCCCGAGGCTCGTGGCCCTCGTCCGCGACCATTTCGCGGAGGACATCGAGCGGTTTGGCTACGACTACGACGCGGGAGCCTCGCGAGCCGTCCGGGACGGCGGCCCGCGCTCCGCCGACGCCGGCCTACGCCGGGCGGCCTGATTCCCGGGGCCGATCCGATTTTGACGGCCGGCCCGAGCCGGCTACGATGAGTGCGTTGCAGAATGTCGCCTCTTCCCTCCGATCATACCCACCATGGCCAAAGCCGGACCCCGCAAGAAGCTTCCCAAGGAGCTTGCGGTCATCAACGCCGATAACTGCACCGGGTGCGAGTCGTGCCTCGAGGTCTGCCCCGTCGACTGCATCATCAAGGTTCAGCAGTACGACCAGTTTCACAACCTTCAGAGCTGGTGCGAGATCGACATCGAGCGGTGCGTAGGCTGCGAGGTGTGCGTGCACATCCCGGGCAAGAAGTCGAATCCCTACGATCTGAAGGTCTGCCCCTGGGACGCGATCGAGATGGTGCCCACGGAAGAAGTCGCCCAGGTAGTGGCGCAGATCGGCGGCCCGCCTGAGTATGTCGAACAGAACTGGGACCGCCTCGTGAACACGGCCCAGCATCTGGCGGAACTCAAGGTGGCGGCCGGCTGACGCAGTCGATCCTGTCCGCCTGCTCCGGGTATTCGCGGGCCGTCGTTTTGACGGCGAAGGCCGCATCGCATACAACGGAACGCCTGTACACGTTCTGCCCGCGATGCCCCCGGAGCCCCACCGATGTCCACCTCCAGCCCGGCGATCGACGACGACTTTCTCGCCCATGTTCGACTCTCGTGCGTGCCGGGCATCGGCGGCCGGCTCCGACAGTTGCTCCTCGAGCGGTTCGGCTCGCCGCAGGCCGTGTTCGCGGCGAGTTCCCGCGAGATCGCCACGGTCGGCGGGATCGGGCCCGCACTCGCCGCGCGGATCCCGGCGCTCGTGGCCGATCGCACGGCCGAGGAGGTGATCGACGTCTGCCGCAGCCGTGGCATCGACATGCTCGTCGAGGGAGCGGACGGCTATCCGCCGCTGCTCTCGCGGATCGACGACCCACCAGGCGTGCTCTTCGTTCGCGGTGGCTTCGAGCCGTGCGACGCCCTCGCCGTCTCGGTCGTGGGCGCCCGCCATGCCACGCCCTACGGCAACCGAGTGGCCTGGCAACTCGCCGGCGGCCTCGCGCGGGCCGGCTATACCGTCGTCAGCGGACTCGCCCGCGGCATCGACGCCGCGGCCCACCGCGGCGCGATCGACGCCGGCGGCCGCACGATCGCGGTGCTTGGCACGGGCGTGCTCAACATCTACCCCCCCGAGCATGCCGACCTCGCCAAGGAGGTCATCGCCCATGGCGCCCTGGTGAGCGAGGCGCCGCCTTTTGCCGGACCGCGTGCCGGGTCGTTTCCCCAGCGCAACCGGATCGTGTCGGGACTGTCGCTCGGCACAGTCGTCGTCGAGGCGGCCGATCGGTCGGGGGCGCTGATCACGGCGCGGCTCGCGGGCGAACAGGGCCGCGAGGTCTTCGCAGTGCCGGGCCAGATCGACTGCCGAATGGCCCGCGGCTGCCACAAGCTGATCCGCGACGGGGCCCGGCTGGTCGAGAGCGTCGACGACATCCTCGAGGAACTCGGACCACTCTTCGAAACGACGACCACTGCCGACGGCCGGGAGGTGAGATCGCCGGCGGAACTGCAACTCGGTGATGTTGAGCAACAGGTGCTCGCGGCGATCGACGGTCACGGGGATCACGCCACGGTCGACATCGACGAGCTCATGGCCGCCAGCGGCCTCGCCGCGTCGCAGGTGCTCTCAACGATCGGCGTCTTGGAGATGCGGCGCATCCTCCGCCGCCTGCCCGGCAATCGGGTCGAACGCACGTAGGGGGCATGCGACTCGCATGAAACGCCGGCGTCGGCTCTCCGCCGGGAAGCCCCAAGCGCGAGCGCGGGGAATACGGTTCACATCGAAACGGGGTCGGATTGGTTTGCCGGGTAGGTCATTCGCAGGCGTCGGCGGCGCGCGAGTCTGGCACGCCAGTTGCTTGAGTGCCAGGCGGCGGGGAAAGGGTTCAGGGAATCGGATCTGCTGAAATCCTGTTTTTCCCGCGACGTGACGAGCGGAGAGGGTTTTATGAACGCCCGTAACTCGGTTCGTACGCTGTTTCAAAATGCCCCGGCCGCCGCATTTTGCTCGGCACAATCGCCCGCGCGGCGTTCCGCAACCGCCGCGGGCGTCGAGCAGCTCGAGGCCCGCGGAATGATGGCGGCCGACGCCCACATGGCCGTCGGGATGAACCTCGAGAACGTCGTCGACTGGTCGCCCGCCTGGACGTTCACCGATGCCTTCAAGGCTTCGCGGCCCTGGATCGCGCAGGCCTTCAACACGGCCACGTGGGGCACGACGTGGGACGATCCCTCGACGCCCCCGTTGTCGCTCGATGCCGACGGCAATGTCACGCGACTCGCGTCGTGGACCAACGCCTCGGGGCAGGTCATCCAGCAGCGGGCCGGCACGCTCATGTTTCGCGGCCTCGGCGGAGCCTATGCGGGGGGCACGTACCGGGCGGAGTGGGACGGCAGCGGCGTGGTGACCTTCGGCTTCGACGCCCGCGTGGTCGCCAGCGGCACGACCGCTACGGGCCGGAACTTCGCCGATCTCCAGGTCACGCCGACTGGCGATGGCATCTTCATGGTCATCGAGTCGACGAATCCGGCGAATCCTGCTCGTAACTTCAACGTCTGGATGCCCGACTGGCAGGGGCGGCGTTTTGCCGGCCAGCAGTGGTCGCCGGCCGCTGCCTTCTCCCCCTTCCATCCGCTCTTCCTGGAGCGGCTTGCCCCCTTCCACACGCTCCGCTTCATGGGCATGCAGGAGACCAACTCGTCCGACATCCGCACCTGGGCCGACCGCCGCGACGCCAAGGACATCCGCCAGGGCTCCGGGCCCGGCGGCACCGTGAGTGAACCGCTCGTCAACGGCATGTCGGTCGAATACATGGTGCAGCTCGCCAACGACCTCGATGCCGACCCGTGGTTCAACATGCCCTACCAGGCGGACGACACGTTCGTGCGGAACTTCGCGACCTATGTCCGCGACCACCTCGAGCCGGGCCGCAGGGTTCACGTCGAATGGGCCAATGAGGTCTGGAACTTCGGCTGGGGCTTCGAGGCCTCGCACTGGATCGCCGACCAGGCACGGCTGCCCGAGAACGCGGGGCTTGATCCAGACCTCGCCCAGTGGCAGATCGCGGGCCGCGAGGCGAAGCGCGACATGGACATCTGGTCGGTCGTGTTCGCCGGCCAGACCAGTCGGCTCGTCCGCATCGCCGCCGGCTGGGCGGCCGTCGACTGGGTGACGGGCCAGATCGCGGAGGCGATGGGGGGCTCGTTCGACGCGATCGCCATCGCCCCCTACATCACGCCCACCGACGAGCAGCGGGCGGGCTCTACGGCCGCGACCACCGTCGATCGCGTTCTCGCCGACACCCGGGCCAACGTGGCGACGAGCCTGGCATGGACGGCCAATCACGAGCGGCTCGCGCAGGAGTGGGCGGCCCGCCTCGGCCGGACGATCCAGCTCGTCGCCTACGAGGGTGGACCCCATCTGGATGGCCGCGGCGCGGCCTACCAGGCCGCCTTCTACGCCGCGACGAACGACCCGCGAATGGGCGACATCGAGCGCGACTACCTCCGCGGCCTCGACGCCGCGGGCATGGATCTGTTCGTCGACTTTCAGTTCACGGGCCAGGCGGGCGCCGCTCCCTGGGGTGATTTCGCGAAGTTTCACCGCATGGATGAGCCCCTCGCCGCCGCCCATCGCTACCGGGCCGTCGTCGCGGCCGGCGACGGCTCGCTCTGGAGCGTGGCCCCGCCACCGCCGCCAGTGCCCGTCGTGTCGATCGGTTCCGCATCGATCGCCGAAGGGGCGTACGGCACCCGCTGGATGACGTTCACGGTCAGGCTCTCGGCGGCATCCGCCCAGGCGGTGACGGTCACGTGGGCGACGGCCAACGGAACGGCCATCGCGGGCCGCGACTACGTTCGCGGCGGCGGCACCCTGCGGTTCGCGGCGGGCCAAACGACCATGACGCTGCGAGTGGCCGTGAAAGGCGACCGGTTGCGGGAGGCCAACGAGACTTTCGGAGTCGCGCTTTCGAACCCCTCGGGGGTGACGATTTCCCAATCGGCCTGGCGAGGCATCGGCACGATCCTCGACGACGACACCGCGGCAGGCCGGGCCGCGCTCGCCGCGATGGCGTCCTCCGCAACGACGCCCACCGTCAGACGCGTGCGATAGCGTGCCTCCGGAGACTCGGCTTCTCCGCGGGGCAAGGGCCGCGTAGAATCCGCTGCATGGATACCGCACTTCTCAATCGCTCTGCATCGATCCGGGCCCGTCTCCTCCAGCTCCGAGACTCTCTTTGACTGGGACGGACGCAGGCAATCGGCCCAGAAACTCGAAGGAGCGATGAGCGAGGCCGACTTCTGGAATAACTCCGAGAAGGCGCAGGCCACCGTCGCCGAGCTCAAGGGAATCAACTCCATCCTCAAGCCGCTCGAGGAGGCGGTCGCCGCCGGCGCCGACCTCGAGGCACTGGAGGAACTGGCCCGCGAAGACGTCTCGCTCGAGCCCGAACTGGCCGCCGAGGCCGACCGTCTCGAGAAAATGGTCGATGCGCTCGAGCTCGCGTCGCTCCTCTCCGGGGCGCACGACTCCTGCGACGCCCTGGTCTCGATCCACGCCCGTGACGGCGGCACCGACGCCAACGACTGGGCTGAGATGCTCCTGCGGATGTATTCCGCCTGGGCGACGAAGCACGACTACGCGATCGAGCTGCTCGACCGCCAGGACGACGCGGTGGCCGGTATCCAGAGCGCCACGGTCGCCATCAAGGGCCCCCAGGCCTATGGCTACCTGAAAGGGGAAACCGGCATCCACCGGCTCGTCCGCATCAGTCCCTTCAACGCCGAAGGCAAACGGCAGACGAGTTTCGCGGCGGTCGACGTCGCTCCTGAGATTGCCGACGACGACACGGAGGTCGAACTCAAAGACGAGGACATCCGCGAAGACGTGTTCCGGGCCAGCGGCGCCGGCGGGCAGCATGTCAACAAGACGTCGAGTGCGATCCGATTGACGCACTTCCCCACGGGCATCGTGGTGCAGTGCCAAAGCGAACGGAGCCAGCACAAGAACCGGGCCACGGCCATCAAGATGCTCCGGGCACGGATCGCGAGGCTCCAGGAGGAGAAGCGCGAGGCCGAGCAGCTCGCCCGCTACAAGCAGCAGCCCAAGACGGGTTTCGGTTCACAGATCCGCAACTACTTCCTCCACCCCGACCAGCGGGTGAAGGACCAGCGCACGGGCCATTACGTCGGCAACTTTCAGAGCGTGCTCGACGGCAATCTCGACGGCTTCTTCAACGCGTATCTCCGCTGGAAAGCCTCGGGATCGGCCCCCACGGCCGACGACGACGCGTGAGGCCTGCTGGACTGGGCGGTCCCGGCGGGCTACATTTCGAGCAACTCCCGACCGTTCATCAAGGATATCCATGGCGGAAAAAGAACAGGCACTCGAGGTCGAGGGCGTCGTCACGCAGGCTCTTGCCAACACGCGGTTTCGCGTGCAGATCACGGGCGGACACATCGTCAACGCCCACGTCGCCGGTCGGATGAGGAAGAACTTCATCCGCATCGTGCCCGGCGACAAGGTGAAGGTCGAACTCTCCCCCTATGACCTCACCAAGGGGCGGATCACGTTCCGCGAGAGGTGATCGATCACCAGCCGCACGACCAGGCATGGTCCGTGCAGCCAGGAGTCGGGGCATCTCGTCATCGACTCGACATGCCGGCCGGCCCGCCGTTGAGGCAGGACGGTGCGGTCATGATCCGCCGGCCGGATTCGCTCCGTCGGCCGGCTTCTCGCCCGCGTCTTTCGTTTCGAAAAACTGCTTGAGATCTCCGAAGGTGCGGAGCGGCTCCTTGCCTTCTCGCATCGCCTTCGAGATCGGCGCCGCCGGCTTCTTCGGGCCGGCGGCCACATAGGTCCGCGGTTCCGGCTCCCGCGGCGGCCGATCCCGTCGGGGGGGGCGACCTCCGCCCTTGGCCGGCCGTGCGGGCCGCTGCCCAGCCTCTCCAGACGCCGCGGCGGCCGGAGGAGCGGACTGCCGCTGTTCTGCCCGCCGAGCCTTCTGCTCCTTGCGGGCCTCCTCCCGCCGCTGCTGCCGCTCGCGGTCGGCGGGCGGAATCATCGTGAGCGCCACGCGGCGGCGGGCCTTGTCGAGCTCCAGGACCCAGACCTGCACGATCTGGCCGACACTGACGAAGTCGTGCGGGTCGCGGACAAACTGGCTCGACAACTGGCTGATGTGCACCATCCCGCTGTCGTGAAGCCCGATATCGACGAACGCCCCGAAGTCGACCACGTTGAGCACGGAGCCCAGCAGCTCCATGCCCACCGCCAGATCCTCGAGCTTGAGCACGCCTTTCTTGAAAAACGGCTTGGGCAGATCCTCGCGGGGATCGCGGCCCGGACGGGCCAACTGCTCGAGAATGTCGGCCAGCAGGAGGCGGCCCACGCCAAGCTCCTGGGAGAGGGCGACGAGGTCGACCGCGGCGGCCTTTTCCGCGAGGGCCTCGGCCTCCTGTCGACTCGCCAGGTCGGCCGGACTGCCGCCGAGCCGCTCCAGCACCTTCTCCGCGATGGCATAGCTTTCCGGATGGATCCAGGTCGAATCGAGTGGATTCGTGCCTCCCGGAATCTTCAGAAACCCAACGGCCTGCACGAACGCCGCCTCGCCGAAACCGGGCACCTCGAGAAACTGCTGCCTCGAGATGAAAGGCCCGTTTTTGGTTCGCCACTCGTGGAAGTTCTTGGCGGTCGCCTGATTGAAGCCGGACACCCGTCGCAGGAGCGCCGGGCTGGCCGTGTTGACATCGACGCCCACGTAGTTGACGCAGCTCTCCACCACCTGGTCGAGCGACGCATGGAGATGGCGTGCCTTGACGTCGTGCTGGTAGAGGCCCACGCCGATGTTCGCCGGCTCGATCTTCACGAGCTCCGAGAGCGGATCCTGCAGGCGGCGGCCGATGGAGATCGCACCGCGGATCGAGGCCTCGTGCGTCGGCAGTTCCTCACGGCCATAGGCGCTGGTCGAGTAGACGCTAGCGCCGGCCTCGTTGACGATCGCGTAGCCCACGTCGAGTTCCGCGAGCTCGCCCGTCACCAACTCGGCCACGAGCGTCTCGGTCTCCCGGCCGGCGGTGCCGTTGCCGACGGCGATCACGCCGCACGAGTGACTCTTCACCAGTTCCACGATCTTTTGAGCCGAGGCGGCCCGCTTCTCGTCCTTGCCGACGACATGGAGCACGGCGTGTTCCAGCGGCGTGCCACATTCGTCGATTACCACAGCCTTGCAGCCGCTTTTGAAACCAGGATCGAGGGCCAGCACACGTCGGCCGGGCACCGGCGACTGGAGCAGCAGGTTGCGGAGGTTGCGGGCGAAGACCTGCACGGCGTGCGACTCGCACACCTCGGTCATCTCCCGACGAACCTCCCGCTCGAGGCTCGGGAGGATCAGTCGGGCGAGCGAATCGCGGGCACACGCCCGGAGAAAATCCGCGTGCGGATGGCCTGCCGGCACGAGCAGCTCCTCGGCCGCGGCCTGCATCTCCTCGGCCGGACCCTCGACCCGCACCTTCAGCAGCCGCGCCCGTTCGCCGCGGTTGATCGCCAACAACCGGTGCGGAGGCACCCGCTGAATGTGCTCGCCGTAGTCGAAATAGTCGCGGTAATGCTTCTCGTCCTTCGAGAGCGCCTTGCCGGCACTCTCCACCCGCTGACTCTTGAGATGGGCCGCGCGGTAGAGGATGTCTCGCAGTCGCTGCCGCACGTCGGCGCGTTCGCTGAACTCGTGGGCAATGATGTGGCCGACGCCGAGCAGCACGTCGGCGACGGCGGCCACCTGAGCGTCTGCATCGACGAAGTCCGCGGCGCGGGTATCGAGATCGGCAGCGGCCGGGTCGGCGGCCAGAATCTCGCGGGCCAGCGGCTCGAGCCTCCGCTGCCGGGCGACCTCGGCCAGTGAGAGTTTGCGCGACTTGAACGGGAGGTAGAGATCCTCGAGTTGTTTGAGGCTCTCGGCGGCGGCGACCCCCGCCTCCAGTTCCGGGGTCAGTTTCCCCTGGCCCTGGATGGTCCGGAGGATCATCTGCTTCCGGTCTGCCAGTTGCCGCGCCCGGGTCACGCACTCCGCGATCCGGCGGACACCCTCCTCGTCGAGACCGCCGGTCTGATCACGGCGATACCGCGTGATGAACGGAACCGTGTTGCCGCCATCGAGGAGTTCGACGGTCGACTGCACCCCCGCGACGGGCAGGCCCAGCCGCTGGGCAATCTTTCCCAGGTCGATGACAGCAGTAATCGCCGTGGATGCCATCCGACTCGCGGACCAAGGGTGATCGAACACTCCGGCCGCGCAACTCTCCTCCGCGGTCCACGTCGCCCGCGCGTGCACGAGGGCGAGATCGATGGACTTGGAAAACAGCTGGAATCTAGGTTGCCTGCCCGATCGATGTCAAACGGCTACGACAACCCCCTCCTCCGCCCTTCGCCCAGACTACCGTGTTTGCCGCGGCGGCACGGGGGCCGGCATGCCCTTGACCCGTCGTTGCAAACTCACCTATTCCCCGCATGTCTCGCGGGATGCGGCACCAGGGCCGCCGCGTCACGCGTCGCCCTCGAAACGGCGGAATCCACTGGAGAGACCTGCACGATCGTGACGATCACGAAGCGTTGGCGGGTCGATCCGTTCGCACGCATCACGATCCGCACCCACCAGCGCAGTCCCCTCGGAGTTCGCCGCAGCATGATTCGCCGCAGCACGGAAGCATCCCCGACCACGACACCCGAGACCGCTGGAGACCTGCTGCCGGCGGTGCCGCTGCTGGCCCTCGATCGCCAGTACGCCGTCCTCCGCGAGCAGATTCGCGAGGCAATCAACCGCGTCTGTGATTCGGGCAGGTTCGTGCTCGGCCCCGACGTCGCCGAGCTCGAGGCTGAGCTCGCCAAGTCGCTCGATGTGCCACACGTGATTTCGTGCGCCTCGGGCAGCGACGCGCTGCTTCTGGCACTGATGGCCCTGGGCATCGGCGCCGGCGACGAGGTGATCGTGCCGAGCTACACCTTCTTCGCCACCGCCAGCGCCGTGACCCGCCTGGGCGCCGTGCCAATCTTCGCCGACATCGATCCTGTCACCTACCTCATCGACCCGCGCGACATCGAGAAGAAGATCAGCAGCCGGACGCGGGCGATCGTTCCCGTGCACCTCTTCGGACGCACGGCCGACATGGATGCGATCGGGCCAATCGCCGCAAAGGCCGGCCTGCCGATCGTGGAAGACGCCGCGCAGTCGATTCTCTCGACCTGGCGTGGCCGCTGCTCGGGCAGCCTCGGCGACGTCGGCTGCTTCAGCTTCTATCCGACCAAAAATCTTGGCGGCGCGGGCGACGGCGGATTCCTCACCACCACCCGCGACGACGTCGCCAAGTCGCTCCGTCTGCTGCGTGTCCATGGCATGGAGCCCCGCTATTACCACGAGGTGATCGGTATCAACAGTCGCCTCGATTCGATCCAGGCGGCCGTGCTCCGTGTGAAGCTCCCGCATCTCGACTCCTGGACGACCGGTCGGCAGGTCAACGCCGGACGCTACCAGGAGATCTTCGCCGAATACGACCTGGCCGGCCGGGTCGCCGTGCCCGGAGACGAGCCCCGCGGCCGCCACGTCTGGAACCAGTTCGTGATCCGCGTGCTCGACGACAGCCGCGACGCCCTCCGAGCCCATCTCGCCAAGCACGGCGTGGGCACCGAAATCTATTACCCTGTGCCGCTCCACCTGCAGAAGTGCTTCGCGCACCTCGGCTGGGCCAAGGGCGATCTCCCGGAGACGGAGCGGGCCGCCGAGCAGACGCTCGCCCTGCCAATCTTCCCGGAACTCGAGACGGCCGAGCAGCGGACGGTGGTGGCACGGATCGCCGAGTTTTTCAGCGCCGCCACGCAAACCGCCCCCGCGGCGAAACCGCAGCAGGAAGCCCCGGCCTCCACCGGCAGCCTTCCCGCCCCGCACTTCATTCGCCGTGCCGTCGGCAAGGCCGACGACGTGCGGTGCTAAAGCGCATCTGACTTGGGTGGAACGCCGGCTCGGCTTCTCGAAAGCCACGCCTCCCGCCAGGAAGCCCCAAGCGCAAGCGCGGGGAATACGTCCTCCACCCGAACTCGCTCCGCGGCACGTTCGAGGAGAGTCACGCGTCTTCCCGTCGCTTGCGCTCCGGGCTTCCCGGGCACCCGACGCCACGCCTTCCGATCCACTCCGCTCCCGTCAGGAAGCCCCAAGCGGCAGCGCGGGGAATCCGCCCCGCGATCCTCAGTCGGGATCGAACCGGCGGGCGGGGCGGCAGACGAGATACACGCCCAGGGCAATCAACAGGCCGAGAAGCGCGTAGGAGAGGGTGTATTTCGACATGCGTGCGGGTGGCCGTGATTGCAGGTAGGATTTCGGCGGTTTTCCGCCCGGTTCCCTGCACCCACTCTACCCGACATGGCCACGAAGTCGAAACACCCTGCGAAGGCCGCTGTCGGCAAGTTGCCCGCGGTCGATCTCAAGACGCTCAAGCTGATCGTCGGCCTCGCCGACGAGGTTGCGGCCGCCGCCGAGAAGCGTCGCGATCCCTACCTCGACATCCCCACCCGAAGCCTCTCGAACGTCCGCTTCAACAAGTCACAAAAAATCATCGAGATGGGCGGCCAGACCAACCGCCGCCAGCTCTTCAATCTCTCGCAGGCCAAGAGCTACATGCAGACCCTGCTCGTGGCCACCGGCTGCAAGCAGTTGCTCGATCAGCAGAAGACCACGAGCATCCGAGGTCTTTACTACCTCCTCAAGCACACCATCGACGGCACCCGCGAGGAGACCTTCGCCACGCAGGAGGAGTGCGACCCAATCATCGAGGATCTCGAGGTCACGCTCGAGAGCCTTCGCGAAGAACTCCACGTCTACGCCAGCAACCGCGGTGGAATGGTCGGCCCGATCACACTCATCGACTCCGGTGACGAGATCGACTGCTCGCGGATGGGCTCCGGCGGCTATTCGATCCCGTCGATCGTCGAGGCCGACGTGGTGAAGTTCAAGACCTGTGACGCCAAGTTCATCCTCCACGTCGAGAAAGACACGGTCTGGCGGCGGTTCAACGAGGACAAGTTCTGGCGAAAGCACAACTGCCTGCTCACCCATGGCGGCGGCCAGCCGCCGCGGGGCGTACGGCGGATGCTTTCCCGGCTCCACAACGAACTGAAGCTGCCCGTCTACTGCCTGCTCGACAACGACCCCTGGGGCTACTACATCTACTCCGTCCTCAAGCAGGGCTCGATCAACCTCGCCTACGAGTCGAAGCGGATGGCGATTCCCGAGGCCAAGTTCCTCGGCATCCGGTCCCGCGACTACGGCCGCTGCAAGCTCTCCCCGAGCGTGCAGATCCAGCTCAACGACACCGACATCAAGCGGGCGAAGCAGATTGCCGCCTATCCGTGGTTCGCCGGCAAGAAAGCGTGGCAGAAGGAGATCGAGACGATGCTCGCCAACGGCTTCAAGCTGGAGGTCGAGTCGCTGATCTCGAAGGACATCAGCTACGTCACCGACACGTACACCCCCGAGCGGCTCGCCGAGGCCGACTGGCTGGACTGAAGACACGCGAAACACCGGCATCCTGCCGGTTTTCGCTTGGGCCAGGCGGGGCGAAGCCAAGGTTCGCCGCGCCTGACTCGACGCCATCCTGGCGTCGACACGCGAAAACCGGCATCCTGCCGGTTTTCGCTTGGCCGACATCCGTCGGCTGGTGCTCACCCGGCCCTCCGGGCCTGACGCTTACGGTGAGTCAACCGCGCCGCCGCCCGTCGGGAAGCCCCAAGCGCGAGCGCGGGGAATACGGCCGCCACCCCAACCCGCTCCGCACCACGCCCACGGTGAGCCATCCGTATACCCGTCGCTCGCGCTCCGGGCTTCCCGGGCACCCGATCCTCGCGACCGCGACGCCGCCCACACCGACGCGATCAACCGCGCTGCCTCACGCCTCCTCGCGGAGCATCGGCGGGGGTTCATCGAGGTCTTCGAGCTCCGGAGGGAGCTGGAGCTGCCGCATCGTTTCGTCGGTTTTCCGCATGCCCGCCGCCACCTCGTCGACCCGCTGGGCGATGTCGCTGACATCCCGCTTCGCGACAGAACTTTCGGCGAGCGCGGCAATCTTGGCCTCCAGTCGCTCGACTTCGGCGGCGACCAAAGCGAGCTTCCGGCGGGCCTCTTCGATGTTCTCCAGCCGCTCGCGGCTCGTCTGCAGGTGGTCTTCGAGCGCCGCCCGCATCTGCGCCGAGCCGGGGTCGTTCTGAGGCAGTTTCGCCAGCCGACGCTCGAGATCGGCGATTCGTGCCCGGATCTCGCCGTCGTCGGTATGGTTAAGGAAGTCGGACAGCGTCGATGCGCCCCAGATCATCCGCAGATAGCCCCAGAGCAGACGGTCGAGCGACTCCAGGGCGTTCTTGTCGGGTCCGCCGCCGTCAGGCCCCCGCATGCTGCCGCCGAGCTCGACGAGTTTGAGGCAATGATCGCGGAGTTGGTCGAACCGCTTGAGGAGGGCGGGGGGCAGATTCTTCCGGATTCGCTCATAGGCCTCGCGAGCCCCGGATGCCTCCAGGGCCCTCTTGGCCTTCGCATCCTGCGCCTCGACGGCGCTGCGGAAGCGATCGTTGGCCAGCATGCTCGCCAGGTAATAGACCTCGCCAGCGACCACCAGTGGCAGCAGAATGCCGGGAAACCCACTGATGCACGCCGCAGCCACCCCGCCGCCGAAGAGCAGCAGGTTCCAACGCGTCAGGAACGCGGTCTTCAGGTATGCGCCAAATCGGCTGAACATGTGAATGGTGCCTGACACCGAACCTGGGAATGTGTGGCGTGGGCTGCCTATCCTGCCTGAATGCGGTGGCTGACACCATTTTCGGGCCGCTTCGCGGCGGCCTCCACCTGCTCGATCCGGGCATGCAATGCGTTGACCTGCTCGTGGAACCACGGCGCCGACTGCGTCTCCCGAGCGAGGGCCGAAGCGGCCGGCAGCCGGATCTCATCGACGATCCGGCCCGGAGTCGTAGCCATCACAAACACCCGATCACCAAGATACACCGCCTCTTCGACGGAGTGCGTCACGAACAGCACCGTGGCCTGGACCTCCCGCCACAGCCTGACCAGCAGATCCTGCATGTCGAGCCGCGTCGCCGGATCGAGCGCTCCAAAGGGCTCGTCCATGAGGATCACCCGCGGTCGCAGGATGAGCGTGCGGGCGATCGCCACCCGCTGCCGCATCCCGCCCGAGAGTTCATGCGGATATTTGCCCGAGTCTCGTCGGGGATCGAGCCCCACTTTCGCGATCCAGTCGAGTCCTTCGGACTCCCGCTCCCGCCGCGGCACACCCCTGCATTCCAGTCCGAAGATCACGTTGTCGAGCACCGTGCGGTTGTCGAAGCTCGTGTAGTCCTGAAACACCATGCCCCTGTCGGCGCCAGGCCCGACGACCGGACGGCCAAGCACAGTCACCGTGCCAATCGTCGGCGGATGCTGCGGCTCGAGGCCGGCCACGAGCCTGAGCACCGTGCTCTTGCCGCAGCCGCTGGGTCCGAGAAACGACGAGATCTCGCCGTGGTCCACCACGTCAGGGATCGTGAAGGTCACGTCGGAAATCGCCACGTACTCCCGCGGCGTGCCCTGTCCGTAGATCTTCGTCACGCCCTGAAAATCGACCGCCGCCGGCCGGTCGGACGTCAGGCTGGGCGAACTCACACGCGCCGGTGGCACCTCGTCGCTCATGCCAGAGCCTCCGCTGGCCCCGCCGCCCCGTGCAGCAGGCGGCGAACGAACCGCGGCAGGAGCCCCCGGCCGCCGTAACGGTGCGGGAAGAGATCGCACTGCAGCCACCACAGCAGCCGATCGATCGCGTAGGCCACCAGCGGGATCACCACCAGCACGATCAGGATCGGCTCCCGCTCTCCCCGCCGCTGCGACACGTTGATCAGGTCGCCGAGCCCCCCCGTGTCGCCGCCGAGTTTGACGACCTCCGCGAGCATCACGTAGCCGAAGGCGATGCCGAACAGCAGCCGCAGCGAGTTGAAGATCGCCGGTGCCGCCAAGGGCACGAGCACCTTGAGAATGATCTGCAGCCGTGAAGCGCCGAGCGTCAGCGCGGTGTCGACGTAGCGCTGCGGTACCTCGAGCACGGCGGCCGTCGTGTCGCTCACCACGAAGGCCGCGCTGGCGATGAACAAAAACATCATCTTCTGGAACTCGCCAATCCCAAAAAAGAAGAACGTCAGCGGGATGAGCGCCGCCACCGGGATGTTGCGGCCAAAGATCGTCAGCGGGGCCACGAACGCCCGCACCGCCGGAAAGCACGCGGCGAGTACCCCGAGCGGCACGCCTACCAGCGCAGACAATCCGAACCCCAGACAGACCCTCCGCAGGGTTACGAGCGTGTTGGCCACGAGTCGCCGCTCGCCGAACACGCCCGGCACCGCGTTGAGAACCTCACCGGGGCTGGGCAGCGTGGCCGGACTGATGATCCGGCTCTCCGCCTCGCCGGCGGTCGCCACGAACCACAGCGCCAACACGCAGGCGACGCAGGTCACACCCCAGAACAACACCGTCGTCGTGGTCGCCTCGCCCCGCAGCGGCTGGGCCGCGACCAAGGGGGGCGGGCTGTGCGACGCCGACGGTTCGGCTGACGTGGTCATTCCTTTTCCGCCGCGTACACCTTGATTTCCACGCGGCGGTTGAGGGCGTGGTTGTCGGGATGGTCATCGTCGGCCGGCCGGTCCCAGCCCAGCCCGTCGACGGCGAAGCGGCCGTCGTCGAACTTGAACTTCTCCACGAGCGCGTCCTTCACCGAACGGGCCCGCTCGAGCGACAGTTCCCGCACCATGGCGGCGGGGACGGAGCCCCGCATGGAACCGTCGGTGTGCCCCTCGACGACGATCCGCGCGTTGCCAAACTGCTTGGCCAGCGCTCCCGCCTCGTCGAGCACGAGGTCCACCCGGGCGTCATACGGCTCCTCGACATCCTTGCCGTCGATCCGTCGGATCACCTTCTTCCGCAGCTCTGCGCTGTTGGGAAAGAAGTGGATCACGATCGTGTTGGTGAGGATCTCCTCGTTCTCCGCGCGGATCTGCTGCACCGTCTTCGGCGAGAGGCTGGCCGTGTATTCGTCCTTGGTCTCGGAGTACTTTGGCTCCCGGCCGAGCTTCTGGATCACCGAGAAATCCATCACCTGATCGAAGGGCACCGGATTGTTGGCAATCGCCCCGATACGACGGTACAGCATGTAGGCCTGCTTCCAGATCCGCTCGAAGTTGGCCGGGTTGTTCCGGTTGAGAAAGAACTGGTAGTTCTCGGCCCAGTTGGTGCTGTGGGCGTCGCCGAGCATCGACAGGGCGTCGGCGGCGGGGATCGTGTAGCCGTCGGCCATCGACTCCGCCACCTCCTTCCGTGCCGTCTCGCTCTTGAGCTCCGCCATCGCGTCGAAGATTCCCCGAACGATCGCCTCGATCTTGTCGGGGTGATCCTTCGCGAAGTCGGCCCGGGCGAACCAGAGGTCGGCGATCAGACGGTTGGCCGTCTGGGTCGTGACGAGCATCCGATTGCCCTTGGCGTCGGCCAGGTTGTAGATGTCGGGCGCCCACGACACGCAGCCGGCGATGCTCTTGTCACGGCTGAACGCGGCAGCCGCCTCGAAGGCGGTGTTGACATAGACCATCTCCACGTCGGCGGGCTGCAGGCCGCCGGCGACGATCATGTTAAGCGCGAAGAACTGGCTGGGGGAGTTCTGCGCCATCACAAGCTTTTTGCCCGCCAGATCCGCGACCGTCTTGATCGACTCACGAACGACGATCCCGTCGCCGCCGTTGGAGAAGTCGACCTGCTGGTAGACGCGGGGCATGATTCGCGAATCCTTCGCGAAGCTGTCGACGAAGAGCGGCAGCATGTCGAGGGTCGCCCAGCCGATGTGGACGTTGCCGGCGGCATAGGCGTCGCGCATCTGCACGGGGTCGTCGATGAGGACGAGCTCCACCTTGAACGGCTTTCCGGCCGGCGTCTGCCAGACCTTCCCCGGCTTGAAACCGCCGTTGGCCCGGATGATCGGCGCCCAGCCCGCCCAGACGTTGAGGGCGAAGCGGACGGTGTCGTCCTCGAGCGGCTTGTAGCCACTCACGCCCTTCACGGGCGGCAGCTTCTCGGCCGGCTTGAACGTGTATTCCTTGACGGTCGTAGGCACCGCGACGTCCGGAGCCTCGCTCATCGTCTCGGCACCGCCCCCGACATCCGCGCCGCCACCTGCGACAGGCCGCTGTCCAGCCGCGCCGGGCCGGCCGAGGCCAAACTGCTCGAGCATGCCTGCCCGCCACGCGGCGAGGCCCACGAGCCCGAAGATGACGGCCCAGACGGCGAGCCAAAAGGGAGCCTTGGGTTGGCTGGTCATGCTTTGCCTCGGGATGTGAAAGGGACTCTCGTCTCGGCGTGCCACCGACGACGTGGGGCAGACTAACCGCGGAACTGCGTCTTCGGGCGTGCCCGACCGGCCATGTGCAGGGCGTGCATGAGGTCGTAGGCCGTGACTTCGCAGAGCAGCCGAGTCACCTTCTCGTGGGCCTCCGGCGAAAGCAGCGGTTCGACCTCCTTCATGAGCGTCACCAATCGCTTCTCCTGCTCCTCGAGTTCATGCGTTTCAACGACCTGATCGGAGATGGCGCCGAGGAAGGAATCGAGCTTGCGAGCATATTCCGCGATCAGCGGCGTGTCGCTGGAATCGTCGAACCAAGGGGTCTTGCCTGCCATCGTTGTGATCTCCTGGGGGTTGCGTGCGTGAATCAAGAACCAATCACCTCGCGGATCGCCGCGAGCCTCTCCTGCAGGTGGGAACGGCCGCCCGGCTGACCCACTTTTTCCCTCCAGCGTTCGGGCAGGAACCGCTTCTCGGTGCACTCGAGCACGGCGGCGATCTCCTGCATCTCCTTCTCGAGGCCCTGGGCGCTCGGCATGAAGTCGTCGAGTGCGGCTGCGAGATCGTCCGCGGAGATCGTGTCGGTCGCGGGCTGGCCGGCGTCAGCCGCCCGATCGAGACCCTGGCGGCGGGCGGCGAGCACGAGGCTCTCCACGTCGGCGCCCGAGAGGCCCAGCGACAGGTCGATCGGGCCGGGCAGGCCCGGAGCGAGCTTCACGTGGCATTTCCGCGCCATCGCCGCGAACATCGCGTCCATCTCCGCCTGGTCGTGCGGATAAAAGAGCGGGATGTGCACCTCCGCACGGAACATCGCGTCCATCTCCGCCTGGTCGTGCGGATAAAAGAGCGGGATGTGCACCTCCGCACGTCCCTGCCGCTTGAGATCGATCGGGAGCAGGTCGGGACGGCTGGTGAGCAGCATCCAGACGATCTTGCCGCGATACCGTGTATCGCCCATCTGCCGGGCGATCATCGAGAACACGCGGGCGCTGGTGCCCGAGTCACCGTCGCTCTGCCGGTTGCCAAGCGCCGCGTCGGCCTCGTCGATGATCACGACCACCGGCCCGAGGCTGCGAAGCACACCGAGGGCATGCTCGAGATTGCCCTCGGTTTCGCCCACGTACTTGCTGCGGAAGTTTTTGAGCACCACGCAGGGAATCCCCACACTGCCGGCGTAACACTCGGCGATGAAGCTTTTGCCGGTGCCAACCGGACCGCAGATGAGATATCCCATCGGCGCGCTCTCGAGCTGCCCGCGCTTGATCGCCTTCGCATCGGACTCGAGGCGATTCTTGGCGTCGGCATGCCCCGCCACGGCGTCGAGCGTGAGCCGCGGCTGGATGAACTCGATCAGTCCCTGGCACGAGCGTTCGATGAGATCCTTCTTGCGGGCCGTGAACTCCGGCCCGTCGGGTGCCGTCCGTTCGCGAGCCGAGAGCGTGACCACGGCCCGGAGGCTTTCGAGCGTGAGGCCGCCGGAGAGCGCGGCGACCCGACGAACGGCGTCAAGGTGCTCCGCAGGCATGCCCGCCGCTGCGGCGGTCGCCAGCACGAATCGCTCCCGCTCATCGGCCTCGGGCATTGGCACCTCGATGGCGGTGACGGCCGGATTGGCGACCACCCGTGGATGCATCTCGGCGAGCGAGTCGGTGAGCAGCACGATCGCGACATTGACACGACGGAGCAGCGGATTGGTCGCCCAGCCAAGGATTCGCACCAGCCGTGCGGCCCCCGAGCGGGCTCCGGCTTCGCCTGCCGGCACGAGATACTGTGCGTAGTCGAGAACCACGGCGATCCGTTTTCGCTGCTCGGGCGGATCGATCAGATTGCGCTCCAGGATCGCGTCGATCGCGGCGATGGCCTGATCGGGATCGCGGGGCCAGGTGGCCGCGTTGCCGAGCCGCTCCGTGAGCCACTGCGCCATGGTTCTCAGTCGCGATGGATCGGGACCAGCCAACGGCCGCAGACCCTTGCCGACGTCGTAGGCGAGCACGATGTCCCAGCTGCCGAACATCTCCCGGGCGAGGAAGTCGGGCACCGTACCCCAGGCATTTGCGTCGGCCGACGCGTTTACGGCAGGCGCCGCGATCGGCACCAGGTCGCGGACGTTGCCGTGCATGAGAAACACGCAGCTCGTCCCCGAGAGATAGGCGTCCCCGAGCCGCTCCGCCCACGACGGGCACCATTCCGCCAGGGCGACGGATCCTCCCGTCGGCAGTCCGGTCCCGAGGCCAGCCACCACGGGCTGCACGGCCGGCGGCCGCGGCGTGTCTCTGGATGCTGCGGGAGTGCTCACGATCGTCTCCTGAGGTGGCTCAACGCGTCGCGCCGGTCGCTCAGGTGGACTTCTGCGTGATCCGCTCGGATCCGAGTTCCTTGTCGTCGGCCCTCACGCCGGCCGTCTCCGGCGTGACCATGCCCATTTCAATCTCGAACTCGCGGAGCGCATTGTCGGCCATGGCCTTCTCGACGGCCGCTTCTTGCTTGATGTTCTCGAGGCCTTCGCCCGAGAGGTCGGCCGCCACGCGGACCTTCGCCCTGTTGAGGCCGATCTTGTCCTGGATCACATCCTCGATCTGGCCGAAGTCGGTGGTGACGTCAAAGTTGAAACTCTGCGCGAGCTTGGCGAGTTCGGCTTCCGCCCGTGAGAGCTTGAGGTCGGCGTCGTACTTTTGAATCTTGGTCTTGAGATCCGACAACTTCTTCGTGGCGTGCTTGATTTTCGTGACATTGTTGTTGTAGGCCGTCTCGTGAAGCTTGAGCTGCCCCTCGTTCTCGGCAAGCTGCTTCTTCGCCGTTTGCAACTCGAGCGCGAACTTCGAGGCGGTTTCCCGCTCACCAGCCTGAAGATAGGCCTTGATCTTCGCCTCGAGCGATGCCACGTGCTGCCGGTCTCCGTTGACCTGTCGCGTGACCCGCTCCACGAGGGCGCGATACTGCTCGAGCCCCTCACGGCCCTCTTTCATCTGGTCGACGGCCTTGTCGTATTCGTACTGCAGCTGGGCGACCGGGTCGGCCGTCCAGAAAAAGTTGGCGACCTTGTTCATCTGGGCCGCAAGGGCCTTCCAGAGCTTGCCAAGGATCATGACCGGCGCCTCCGCAAAGGGATCGAAAACAGGGGTGGCTGACGGGACTCGAACCCGCGACCCTCGGTACCACAAACCGATGCTCTAACCAACTGAGCTACAACCACCGTGCGGGGAAAAGTGTACCACACCCCCATCGGATTTCAGGCCCCCCGGCAGCCCGGCCATGGCGGCGATCGCGGGGGGGCTCCACCGTGGCCGCCGGCTTAGCCACCCTTGGCGAGAAGCGTCACTCACGCCGCCGCGAGTCGATCACGATCGTCACCGGGCCGTCGTTGACGAGCGCCACCCGCATGTCGGCGGCAAACACGCCCCGTTCCGGCCGGCGACCCACCAGCGGCTCGAGCTCGGCGAGAAACCGCTCGTAGAGCGGCACCGCCTCCTCGGGCCGCGCCGCGCGGATGAAGCTCGGCCGGTTGCCCTTGGCCGTGGCCGCAACGAGGGTGAACTGGCTGATGACAAGCACACCG
>JAIOPD010000021.1 GCA_021414115.1 Planctomycetia bacterium | reverse complement strand
CTCACCAAGAAACTCGCCGAGGACCTCACGACCTACTACCAGGAGCGGAAGGTGCGCTGCCGGTGGCTCCACAGCGAACTCGACGCCTTCGAGCGGGTGGAGCTCCTTCGCGATCTCCGCGCGGGAAAGTTCGACGTCCTCGTGGGCGTGAATCTCCTCCGCGAAGGGCTCGACCTGCCCGAGGTGTCGCTCGTGGCCATCCTCGATGCCGACAAGGAGGGCTTTCTGCGGAGCGAGACGTCGCTGATGCAGACGATCGGCCGCTCGGCCCGCAACGTCGATGCCCGCGTGATCCTCTATGCCGACACGATGACCGAGTCGATGCAGCAGGCGGTGGACGAGACGCGGCGGCGGCGGGCCCTGCAGGAGGCATACAACCGCGAGCACGGCATCACGCCGGAGACGGTTCGCAAGGAGATCCGGGCCGGCATCGAGGCGGAGGCGAGCTCCCGCGCGGTGGCCTTCGAGGCCGTCGGGGCGGGGGACGATTCGCGACGGCGGGCTGCCGAGGTGATCGAGCAGCTGGAATCAGACATGATGCAGGCAGCCGCCGAACTCGACTTCGAACGGGCGGCCCGGATTCGCGACGAGATCGCCGCGCTCCGCGACGGACGGACTGGCGCGTCGCGGGGGGGCCCGCGCGGCCGCAAGGGCAGGGGGGGCTCCGGAGGCCGGATTCCCCGACCGAAGTCGATCTGAACGCCCCTGGACCCAGCCGCCATGCCTCATCGTCACCGCACCAAGCAAAACGCCGAAGCCGACCCGCGCTTCGAAGCGGTGCTCAGCGATCCAGCCGCGCTCTGGACCGCCATCGCACGGGTCTCGGGGGAATACATCGTCATCGTCGACCGAGGCGGAATCATCCGGTCGTGCAACCGCGTGGACGAGGGATTCAGCCTGGACCAGATCGTGGGGCACAGCGTGGTCCGGTTCACGCTGCCCGAGTCATCGCAGCAGCTGTCGAACGCCGTGCGCGATGTGTTTGACAGCGGCCAAGACCGGTCGCTCGAGACCACCGTGCGCGGACTCGACGGGAGCCTGAACTACTTCTCGCTCCGGCTCGGCCCCATCGTCCACGGCGGCGAGACTACGGCCGTCATGGTCTGCTGCGAGAACATCCGCCCCCTGAAGACGTCCGAGCAGATCCTGCGGCGCGAACGCAATGTGCTGAGGCGGCTGATCGAGATCCAGGAACGCGAACGGCAACTCGTCTCCTATGAAATCCACGACGGGCTCGCGCAGTATCTCGCCGGGGCGCTGATGCACCTCGAGGCCTGCCGACACGCGGAGCGCGATCGACACGCGTCGCAGGAACTCGAGGAGGGCATCCGCCTGCTCCGCGCGGCCGCCGAGGAATCCCGCCGACTCATCGGTGGACTGCGACCGCCGGCGCTTGACGAGCTCGGAATCGTCGATGCGATCGAATCGCTCGTGGCCGACGCGCGGACGGAGATTCCGACCGTCTCGTTCACGCATTCCCTGCCCGGCGAACGCCTGCCGCCAGGCCTTGAGACCACGATCTTCCGGATCGTCCAGGAATCCCTCTCCAACGCCCGCAAGCATGCCGAGGCCGGGACCGCACGGGTGGTGCTGGAGCGAGCCGGCGACACCGTGCGGGTCGCGGTCGAGGACGACGGCCGAGGCTTCGAGCCGGCCGCGGTTCCCGAACAGCGGTTCGGACTCGAGGGCATCCGCCAGCGCTGCCGACTACTGGGCATAGAGCCTCGGATCGAATCGATCCCGGGCCGGGGAACCACGATCGAGGCGGTGCTGCCCGTGGCGGGCGAACCGGCCCCCTGATCCCGTCCGCCTGCCCCCGGCCCACGAAACCGGACGGCTTCAGGCGGCCGCCTTCCGCAGCCCTTCGATCGACCGGCCGAGGCGGCGACGTCCCCCCGCCGCGGGCTCCGCAGCACTGGCCGCTTCGAGCACGGTCGGCTCCTTTGGCACCGCGAGGCGATCGCGGAGTGTCTGGGCGAGGTTCGCGCCGAGATCCTCGTCGCGGGTCCGAGTGCCCACGTCCTCGATGGCGTCGGCCAACCCGAGCACGACCGCCTGCCGCACGCCTTCCCGCACCCACTGGAAGAAACTCATCGTCATCCCCTCCTAAGACCCCGCCGTGTGACCGGGCGGGAGTTCAGCGGCATCGCGACGCGCCCCCCGGCTTGAGACGTATCGGCGGCTCAGCCGCCCGCCTGCATCCGGCCGCCGCGGCGTGCGGAACCCGGTTTCTGGGCAGGATGTGCCGGCCCGGAAAGGTCGACGGATCGGCCCACGCACACCAGGCAGATATCGTCGCTGCGGACCTGGCCGGCGGCATGGCGTTCGACGTCGGCGAGGATCCGGCGTCCCAGATCGGCCGCGCCGGCGGCGGGGCCCGCCATGATCCGCTCCAGCCGCTCAATGCCATAGCACCGCTGGTCGTGGTCGAGCGCCTCGCTGATGCCGTCGGTGCAGAACACGAGTATCGCGCCCGCGTCGAGGCCAACCTCACACGAACGAAACTCGCAGTCGCCGGCCATGCCCAAGGGCAGACCACCGAGGTCGGCGGCCACTTGTCGTACGGCTCCGGACGATTCACGCAGAAAGACCGGCAGGTGCCCCGCGTTGCAAATGGTCGCCAGGTGCCGCGCGGGATCGAGCACCGCCACGACGAGCGTGGCAAACCGGTCGTCCCAGCCGCCACGGAGAAAGCTCTCGTTGATCTGCGCCACCGCGCTGCCGAGATCGCGTTCGCTAGCGAGACAGTAGCGCACGTCGGCCGAGAGGGCCGCCATGAGCAGGGCCGCTGCGACGCCCTTGCCCGATACGTCCGCCAGCACCACGGCCAGCCGCCCCTCGGCGAGCGGCACATAGGCGAAGAAATCGCCCCCCACGTGCCGGGCCGATTCGTAGAAGTCGAAGATTTCGTAGCCCGCGATGTCCGGAGGCCGCGACGGCAGCAGCCCCTGTTGCACCCGCTGGGCCAGTTCGAGGTCGCGGTTCAGCTGTTCCCGGGCGATACGGTCGTCGTGGGACAGCGCCTGCTCGACCGCCTGCGACGCCTGCCCCGCGAGACCCGCAAGCACCTCGAGATCGGCCTCGTTGAAGCCGTCGCGGACGTCCCGTGAATCGACCTGCACCACCCCGAGCAGGCTGCCGTCGCTGCGGACCACGGGCACGCACATCACCGAACGGATCCGACAGTCGACGATGCTCTCGTTGGCGTTGAAGCGGCTGTCCGCGGACGCATCCGCGGAGAGGATCGCTCGCCGGTTCTCCGCCACCGCGTTGATCAGCGAGAGGCTCAGTCGCAGCGGTCCGGCGACGGCGGCCGCACCCTTGATGCGGCGGGCGCGGAGCACCAGACGGCCCGACTGGGGATCGACCAACAGCACGAAGCCACGGTCGGCGGAGGGAAACACCTGCAGCAGACCGTCGAGGAGCCGCGGCAGCACGTCGTCGAGCGAAAGCGAGCCGCCGAGGGCCCGGTTGAGACCGATCAGGGCCCGGAGTTTCGCCTCGGCATGCTCCCCGACCACGTCGTCGGCAGCGGGCAGCGGAATCTCCCGCTGCGAGACTATCACGGCATCGCTGTCAACGAGAACGGCGTAGGCCGGTTCGACTTCGGGCGCCGCGACGATGCCGGAGGCCCGCGGCCGGCGGCGGGCGGACGCCAGGAACACCAGCCTCTGACCGCAGATCGAGACCTCGTCGCCGTCCTCGAGCCGCCGCCTGGCGTTGAGAGGCACGCCGTTGACGAGGGTTCCATTGCGGCTCCGCAGGTCCTCGATGAACACGGCTCCGTCGTCGAGCGTGACCGCCGCATGCTGGCGGCTGACTGCGGCGACGTCGAGGACGATGTCACACCCGGGATGGCGGCCGACGACGGCGCGAGGGCCGGCGATCGTGAATCGCTGACCGCGGCGGCCGTTGGTTTGCAGTTCGAGAAAGGGCACGGCGGGACTGCGGCGATGGGCCACGGGCGAGGCCGTGGGTGTGAGACGGACGGCGGGGCACGAAGGCGGAATTGCCGAGGCGGCCCGCGGGGAGTAATCTCCTCTCCACCGCATCCATTGGGGAATGGTGTAACGGTAGCACGACTGGCTCTGAACCAGTTAGTCTAGGTTCGAATCCTAGTTCCCCAGTTTCATTTTCATCCATCAAAACAGATGGATTCTGTGCGGCGGCCATCGGGCCGCCGCGGCGCTGAAAACGCGTTGCGCTACCTCTGTGCTACCGCAGGAGCGGTTTCGCGACGGTGCTACCGAAGGCGTCCGGTGACCGAGCTAGTTAAGGCGTCCTGCTGGGAAATCGTGGGAAACCGGGGAATTGAAGGCGAAGCGACCGGCGATCTGGCGGGCAACATGCCGATAGGTTTACCGTTGGGCTCCCGGAGCCTAGGATTTCAAGGAGCGGGCATGCCGCTCAAGGAGAGTGATCGATGGGTGAGTTCTCGACCTTTCTGTTCGCACGATCGTCCTTCCTCGAAGGCGTCGGTCGGGTTCTCGATCTAGGAAACACGATGACCGTGTACAACTCGTCGCCGTCGGCCGAGTTGGCCGATGCCCGAGCTCTCCTTGCCGATCGTCTCGCGTTGGCGATGGATTCAATGACGGCGCGGGGCGGCGACCATGTCGAAGAAAAATCGGCATCGAAATAGGGACCTGGCGAATCGGCCGCCTGCGGTACACGGGTCGCAGGGAAACCCGGCAGCTGGGCAGAGACCCAGTATGCCGAGTATCCAAATCAACAACGTCTTCGTTCCGCACTCTGCTGCTGAACTTCAGGCGATAGACCATCTGGATCCTGGGCGGGCTGCCAAAATCCTTCAGCTGCAAGAGGATTGGGCGAGATCGCAGCTCGAGCGAGAGAAAGCACAGACTCAGCATCGCATCGCGCTCGAGGCATCCCAAGTCTCGCACGACCAGCGCATATCATTTCGCGGCCAGTGGTTTGCCTGGAGCCTGGGAATCGGGGGGCTCGCGGGATCGGTCGCTTTAGGGTGGATCGGGCAGACCTGGGCGTGCGTCGGGCTTTCGCTTGTTGTAACGGGCGCAATTGCGTCGGCTTTCATTCTGGGCAAAAAGGCCACAGCGAAGGAGCGGATTTCGAAGTTGGAGATGCTTTTAGAGGCGGAAAAACAGCTTCGAAAGTTGGGTGTAGGCTAGGCGCCGCGGCGGCACGATGCCGCCGCTGAAACCGGCAGGAAGCCGCCCCGCAGCCGGCCGCCGGCTGCTCCGCTGAAAACGCTCGAGGTCGCCACCGTGAGCCTGCGGCCAAGCTGATCGCCCCGAGAGCGGACGCGGCACGCGGCGATCGGGGCTGAGGATAAGCCCCTGGGAGCCGCCGCCGCGGGAGCGGAGCCCCGCCAACCCGGGCCGCGACACGAAGCCGCCGCCGCGGGCCACCATTTCGCCCAGGGCGGCCTCGGGGGCGGCGGGGGCTCGGCGGCAGGAGGCCGCCGCTAAAGCCGGCAGGAGGCCTTCTGGCGGCCGCTTGCGGCCGCTTCCTCTAGCCGCACGATGCGGCCCTTCAGCGGCGGGGAGGCCCTCGATTCCGCGCTCAGGGAAGGGGGAAGCCGGGGGCGCGGCGAATGCCGCATCGCGGGGGGCGGCGAGGGGGAGGGGGGCGAGTCGATGCCGGATGCGGAGACGAGCCCCCTTCCCCCTGATGAGCCCCCCGCAGAGATCAGCATCGAGGGCTAGCCGCTGCTCAGAACAGCGGGAGGGCAGGATGCCCGACCTCCGCTTTGTTGTCTTCGCGGCACGACGGAAGCCGCCCCCAACGAGCTGGAGTCGTGCCGCCCGGGCCGGAGGCCACAGTCTGCACGGACTATTCGTCCCGCGACGCGGCCGCCTCAACGACGCGAACCTCGTCGTCGGTCAAACCATAAAGCCCGTACACAAGCTGGTCGATTTTTCGCTCAATAACCGCAATGTGGCGATCGATGGCGGAACGCTCGTGAGCAGTCCGGGTTGCCGTTCGTGACTGATTCGCTTGGATAACCGACTCGACGAGTTGGCAGAGAGATTTGACTTCCTCTCCACGTCCGAGCTTCAAGTCCTCGGCGTGCGGCACAGGAAAGTTTTCAAGGTATTGCCCGAAGAATCGCAAGTAGACGCCGTCCTGCCCTTCCAGCCCGGCACACACTTGTTGGAAGTAGAACTGGGCAAATCGCGAATTCAGCAGGCCCAGAAGCCCCAGATCAGCGCCTGGGATGAAATAGGTCGTATTCGTCCCGAAATGGCCTGCTGTGTCGAGCGCGAAGCGCGTTTGCTTGGCGATGTCGGGGAAGATGATTTTTGGCCCCTTCATGAAATCGACGAATCGCTGCTGGGGCTGTTGGAGTTCGTACCATTCCTGTTTTGTGGCGCGATTTTCCAACTGCTTCCGGAACGGCGCGAGATAGGCGAGCAATCCCTTGTGCCGCGCCACATCGATACCGTGATAGGTGTAGATGATGTAGTTTTCAGGCCATTCGAAGTGAAAACGGCGGATATCCCGTCCGTTGAGCACCGGAACGATGATCTCGCGAAGACCAGGATCTTCCTGCACGAGCGACTGGTACGTCTCCGCTCCGATCACGAATGCTTTCGAGAGCCCTGAGACGACCCCGCGGCAGATTTTTGTGTCCGGGTATTTCGCAAGTGGCGTGTGCGAATCCGTCAACCGCTGAATGAGATTGGCTGTCGCGGCCGACCCAAATGCCCAGTCCCCGCTACCGAGCGCGGTGGCTGGAAGACTGATGATCCGTGAAGCGGCGAACGCAGCGACGGACATCGTCCCCGACTCAAAAGCCTTAAGTTCTTCAGGGCTCGGTGGAGCCACATACTCAGCGGTTTGCGGCGATTCGCCGCTCGACCGTTCGGTGGCAAGAACCAAGGTGCGGACGGTTGCGCCGCGAAAAACGCGTGCACCAGCAAAATCCGTGATGCGGCGAATCGCTGCATTCTTCGCAAGCACGGAGCGCAGGGGCTTTCCGTATTTGGATTTGACGAACTTGTTCGAAACGATCATTCCGAACGAGCCGCCGACCTTGAGAACCCGATGGCCGAGTTCGAGGAAGTATGAGTAGAGATCGGCCCTCTCTTCATGACTCTCGTAGTGGGCTCGCAGGTAGTCCTTCAAGTCCTTGAAGGCTTCCATGCGGACGTACGGCGGGTTTCCGATGACCACGTCAAATCCGCCGGCTTGCATGATGGCGGGGAACTCGTTGCTCCAGTCGAACGCGTTGACCCGCAGCCGTGTCTCGTCATCGACGATGGAGAGTTGCGTCTGGTCGTAAAAGTCTGCGCCAACCAAGGCATTGCCGCACTTGATGTTATTGGTGAGGTCAGGAAGAGCTCGCTCGTGAAAGAGGCGGAGGTTCGCACCGACGGTTTCGTCGTTCTCGCCCTCAAGCACCTTGAGCAGCAACGACAGCTTTGTGACTTCGCAAGCCTGTGGATCAATATCGACCCCGTATATGTGTGACGTGAGAATGCGTTTCCGCTCGAACGACGTGAGCCGCCAATCATCGCGGCCGCGTTGATAAAGTGCCGGATGTTTCCCGGCGGCAAACTGCTCGGGGTCTCGGCTGACGTATTGCGAAAGATGCCAGTCGAGAAGGTACTGATACGCCCCCAGCAAGAAGCTTCCCGAGCCGCACGCTGGGTCGAGAATGGTGAGCGGCGGGGCGGTTACGGCGCGCGACTTCGGCACCGGGGGGGCAGAAAAGATGTCGGCTGGCGTCTTGTCTTTGAGACGTGCACCGATGGTCTGCTCAACGACGTAGTCGACGATGTAGGCCGGGGTGTAGAAGACGCCGCCCGCCTTTTTGACTTCGGGCTTCTCTTCGATCTTGGCGAGACCGGACGGAGTCAGGCGAATCACTTTGCCAAGGAACTGTTCGTACACCTGGCCGAGGATTTCCAACGCAAAGACGGAAAACTCGTAGGGGCTCTCGGGGTAGTAGAGGCCTTTGAGGATTTGTTTGAGCGGCTTGTCGTCGATCTGCAGATCCGGCGCAATCTCGTCGGGTGTGCCAGTGCGGCCGCGCTCCTCCTCGAAGTGAAAGAGGCCGGAGTTGTATCGCTGGTCGGCGAGGCGGAAGCGTTCAAACAGGCGTTTGTAGGTCCCCTCTCCGTTCGTGAGCGCGAGCAGCGCGCCATACGGCTCGATGCCGCGGTCTTCGGCGATCCGAAGAAACATGACCCGGTCGATCGTGGCCTGCACGACGTGGTTGAGCTGATAGACGTTCAGCTGCGGGTTGCGCTTGGCAATAGCCTTCGCGAGAAGCTCCCGCCAATTCTCGATCTCATCGAGCAGGGCATCGTCAACCTCTGCCGTCCCGCGCTTGCGCTTGGAGGTATCGACGTACCGGTCAAAAGAGCCCTTGAGGATTGCATCTTTGGAAAAGATCCCGGCAATCTCGGCCCATCGCTTTGGGTCGAGGTACTGGTCGATCGTGAAGTACAAGGTTCGAGCCGTGCTCGTCGAGTCGGTCGGCGCTGGCTTCAGTCGGCAGTCGTAGACTGCCAACTCCTCGAAGTCTGTTAGCAGCGAAAGCGGGAGCTTTGCACTCCAGGCGTAGCGGCGCAGTTGGTAGGCCGGGTCGATGTCGGTACGAATGTTGACGCTTGGTTTCTTGGCCTCGACGAAGAACTTGCGTGCGCCGCCGATGCGGAAGCAGTAGTCGGGCGCTTTCGTGCCGCCGTCACGACCGGGAACCTTGATCGAGTCCTCGTGAATGACCTCTTTGTAGGCCTCTGCGTAGCCGCTGCGGTTGTCCACGTCCCAGCCGAGCGCGGCGAAAAACGGATCGAGGAACTCCCGGCGCACGCGGGTTTCCAGATACTCCGCGGACCGATAGCTCTCCGCGTGCTTTTTGAATCGGTCTACGAGCTGGACCACGTCGTGCGGCGGGTCGACGGGCTCGACGGCGTCGGTGGCAGTATTTTCGGTGCTCATGTCGGGAATCCTTGCAAACCGCAGAATCTATGCTCCCCCATGCGAGCGGGACTAGCCTGGCGGCACGGGGCAAAATCTCGTCAGCATGGCGGCGGACAGGGACAACCCTGGTCCGCGGCGAAAAAAACCAGCCCTGCGGCCAAGGTGGCGGAATTCGCGGAGTAAGGCAATCCGCTCGGATTCCTGGCGTAAATCGGCGGTGGGAGAAATCCAGCCGAACCCGGAGCAAAAGCTTTTTGCTGTTTGCTCCGGATTGTGCCGCCGCAGGAGCCGAACCGGTAACGGGCTGGCGTTTCAGGCGTCAGGCCATTTCTGCGCTTCCGCCGCCGGACGGCGGATCACGAAAAACTATTCGGCACGGTGGCAGAACGTCACCGCCATCGTCGGCGCGATCGGTAGGTCGCCATGCCTTTGGCGGCCGGCCGCGTCCGCTGGGAGCGGTCTCGGCGTATTCGAGATAGCCCTTGTCCTCGAGCTCGGCCAGGAACCCGCTTACGGTGGAGCGCCCCGCCTGGAGCCGATGTCGTACGGCGCTCGCCGTGAATGGGACGGGTAGCGGATCGGTCGGAGCGTCAACTTCGGCGAGCACGCGGTCCAGGAAACGGCGTGCGGGGTCGGACAGGTTTTCGCCCAGCGTCCGGCCGAGCGGGCCTGACAACAGCCGGGCCGTGATCTCGTAGTCGGCCGGCCCGGCAATCAGCGATCCGTTCACATTCATGGCGCGCTGGCGCTGGTGCAGCAAGGTAGACGCCTGGATCATCGACAGGATCATCGGGAAAGCCCGGCGGCACTCGCAGCGATCAGCGTATAACTCCAACTCGGCGGCTAGCGCCTCGGCATAGGGAATCACAACGTCGCGGCGCTCGAGCAGGCGCTGCAGGGCGTGGTGGCGCGCGAGCACGTCTACGGCCGGGGGTGCGACCTTGCCGCTGACGTACAGGGCAAGACGGCGCAAGATGGTCTTTGTCTGGCCACGGCGCTCGTCCGTCGAGAGCAGGATGCAGCGGTTGGCGTCCTCTTCGAAGATTCGGGCCGCGGTCGTGGACTCGACGAACGCGATCGGGCCGGGCTGCTCGATCATCACCGTCTTGATCTCGCCTCCCAGCTTCACCGGCATCATTTTGGAGAGGCGACCGGCGGCAAGCATTTCCCGTAGGGCGCGGGTCGCCTCGGCCTTGTCGTCGTTGTCGATACGCGATCGCTCACCGGCCACGACCCAGCGATGGGAAAGGCTGCCGGTCTGCGCGTGGAAGAGTGCCTGGGGCGTCATCTGCGTCGCGTGGATGACGGACTCCTTCGGGAACATCGCGGCAACCCGCTCGATCGTGTACGACTTGCCGCTCGAAGACTGCCCCTGCACGATCCCGGCCAAGGGCCGGCGCAGGAGTCGGCTGGTGCCGATCATGTAGAGCGTCAGGCGCAGGTCTTCCTCCCCGGCAACGCCGGCCGCCTCGATGTCCGCGGAGATGCGGTCGATCAGCGCCGGATCGGCCAGGAGTTGCTCGGCGTCCTCCAGCACCGCGGGATCCGTGGCCTCGATCTCCCGGCTGGTGAGCGCGACCAAGTCGTCGTCTGGCGGCGACTGAGAGGGCGCATCCGGGGCGCTGGACCTTTGCAGGGAAATCGCCAGCAGCTCCTCTTCGATCCCGGCGCAGTCAGCGCCGGCGGCCGCCGCGATCTTCTCCGCAAACATCCGCCGCTTTTCGGGCTTCGCCAGGTCGACCGTCTCGGCCTCGATGAGCCGCTCGCCGTCGAGCACGCGAAGCACCGCCTTCATTTGCTTGCCGACGGGCGACCACTGGATCGACAGCGGGGGCCGGTCATTGCTGGGTTCGGTGCTCATGCTTGAAAACCCTTTCGTGTCCATCGGGCTGACTGAATACGGCGCGGCGCAGGGCATCCCTCGTGCGCCTCGAGGGGCCGGGTGGCATTTCGGTCGCGTTCATCGCACGCGGCATCGACGAAGAGCGCGATCATGCGGCGGTCGTCCGGGCCGACCGGCATCTGCTGCTTGATCTCTGCGATCGCCCGGCCGGAAAGGGCGACCCGCTCGAGCTGCTTGTCGAGAGTGGGCGCGGGCGGCGGCCGCCGCGATGGCATCGGGCGCGGGTTGAGCCCGTGCGCCTCGAGGAACGTCGAGAGAGTGCTGTGCAGCGTTTGACGGGCGTAGTAGGATCCGTCCATGTGAGCCCGCCTCCTACGCGGGCTTCCGCGAGCCGCCGGGTACCATCCGGCGGCTCGCAGCTTTTGAGGGGGAGGTCAGGTCGGGGAACCTTCAGAACGGCTTGCGATCCACTTGGTTAGATCGCTGGCCCGATAACGAACGGCTCGGCGGCCGACGCGAACCTCGGGTGGTCGATCCTCCCGACCCTCCCACTTCCAGCGGGCCAGCGTCTGCGGTTGAAGACCAAGAACTTCCGCTGCTTGGCGACGAGTCAACAGGGTTTCATGCAGTCCATTTGGCATAAGACGGGCTCCTCAACGTGATTTCGTCGCAGCCCGTCCACCTCGAACGGTTGACTGCAACGACGTGCACGTTAGGAGCACTTCCGTCCCGCGTGAACGACGGGACACGCGGAAACGTCACGACATTTCCCGTGGAGATGTCGGGCGGGGCGCACGTGGGCCCTATTTTTTGCGGCGCGCAGAAGCGAGGCGAATGATTTCGGAAACGCGATGGTCACTCAGCCCGAACTCGTCGGCCAAGGCCAGGTAGATGCCAGTCTGCCTCTTCATTGTTTTCGTGAGTTCGCGATAGCGCGCCAAAAGTTGGGCATCGCGAGCTTTTGTTCTGGCCATGCGCACGGCGGTCGCCTTCGCGGCGTTGCGGCGCTGGGCGGCCTCGTATTTTAGAAGCGCCTTCCGTTCAGCGGCCGTGCGCTCGCTCGCCCAGACAACGCCCTTCGCGAACATGCCACGGCCGAACGGCGTGACGTTCAACTCGATGACCTGGGTGATTTTCTCCCAAAGCAACTTGCTACGGGGATCGTCCTGAAGCCAAGGCTTCCAATCTGTCGCCCGAGGGTCGTCGTCTTCAAAAATTTGATTGAACTCGAGTTCGGATTTTGAAGCGGTGAGGAGTTCCAGGAGCTCATCGAGGATGCAAACCTCCATGCCGAAGCCCTGATGATCGATTTCAGGGTATGGGCAGTCAGGATCGGTCAGCACAGCACGTTGGCGCGCGAGGTATTCGCGCGTCGCGGGAAACGTCCCTGGAACCTCGCTGCGCGACGAATCGCCCTGGGTCGTGGCTTTGCTGGTCTTGCGGCGTGGCCGCGATTGTTTGCGGCGACTCATGAGTGTGCCTTTGTGTTCTGGTCCTTCTCTTGCTTGCGTTTTTCGCGGTCGGCGTCGACGACGGCCCGCATCGCGGAGGTCGCCCGCTCGACGGACTCTCGGACGGGGTCGAGAGTGAGTCGGGCGTAGACGCGGGTCGCGGCGCTGTGCCGGTGGCCGAGGCTCTTGCCGATCAGCAACTCAGACGAGCCGCTGGCGGCCTGCCATGAGCCGTAGGTACGGCGCAGGTCGTGGAGGCGCACGTCCTCGAGGCCGGCGGCCTTGAACACGGTCGCGATCGGCTTGGTCGGATCCTGAAGGTGGCCGTGCCCGTGCCGGCCCGGGAAGACGTAGTCGCTGCCTTCAGCCGCGTTCTTCCGGGCGCGGATGACCTCGACCGCCGCGGGTACGAGGGGAACGTGAACGACTGCGCCGTTCTTGGAGTCGCTGGCCGGGATCGCCCACACGGCGCGGGCCAGGTCCACGTCGGTGAACTTCATCCGCAGGAGTGCGCCTTTGCGTGCGCCCGTGTAGAGCGCGAGCCGGAGGAAGTCAGCGATGCGCACGTCGGGCGCGGCGTCGATCGCGTCGAACAGGCGGGGGAGTTCCTCGGGCGTCACGAACCGCTCGCGCTCTTGCTCGGGGAAGGGCTTCACGCGGTGCGCGGGGTTCGCGCCCGGGAAGTCAAAGTCGGAGGCCGCGATCTCGTAGAGCCGGTGCACCAGGGAGCGCCAGCGGTTGGCGACGTAGTGGCCGTTCTCCCGGCCGATGCGGCCGTGCCGCTCCATCACGTCGATCTTGCGCACGGTCGAGAGGCGGCGGTGCTTCCAGCCCGCGGAGTAGGTGTTGAAGGTCTGCTCCATCTGCTTCCAGGTACGGCAGCGGGGTTTCCAGTGGTGCTCGAGGGCGTGGTCGAGCAGTTCGCTGAAGGACGGGTCTTGAGCGCTGCGCTGGCGGCGCTTGCGCCGCTCGGCCATCGGATCCTTTCCCTCGGCGATTTCGCCGACGGCCTTCTCGACCAGGCGGCGGGCCGCCTCGGGCGCGAGCTCGGGGTAGTTGCCGATGCGGATGCGCTGGGGCCGGCCGTTGACCTTGCGATAGAGGTAGTAGGTGCGCGAGCCGGCCGACGTGAGCACGATGCAGAAGCCGCGCAGGTCTTCGTCGAAGATGGCGATGCGCCCGGAGTCGGGCGTGGGGATCGCCTCGATCGACCGCTTCGTGAGCCGGCGGCGGGTCGGTGCCGTTCGCTTCGTGATCTCGCTCGTCCCTGCCGTGATCATGCGACCTCCTTGAATCGCTCGGATGTCGCGGTGCTACCTCGGTGCTACCGCTGGGCTCAAAATCTATCAAAAGTCGGTAGCACCAAATCAACCACCTTTTGCCATTTTCTCCGAGAGAATCAACGAAAGTCGATCGCGAGGATCAGTCAGTCTACGACGGCCGCTGGCGACTCTGAACCAGTTAGTCTAGGTTCGAATCCTAGTTCCCCAGTTTTGATCCCTCACGCGCCGGGGGGCTGGCCTCGCGGAGGCCTTTCGTTGATCCCTCACGCGCCGGGGGCTGGCCTCGCGGGGCCTTTCGTAGATCCCTCACGCGCCGAGGGCTTGCTCGCCACGCCCTCCGATCTCTAGTCTGCGGCGATTGGGGGCAAAACAGGCCGTCAGGGGGACATTTCCATGCGTCTTTCACGCTTCTCGACTTCGCGGGCCGCCAAGTCATCGAGGCCGCGTCGATCGATGGGCCATTTCGAGCAGTTCGAAGACCGGCGGGTACTCGCGGCCGCATTCGTGGACAGCGAGATTCTCGTGCAGTTCGCCGACAACGTCGATGAGGTTGCACGGGCGGGAGCGCGGGCTGCCGTTCAGAGCTGGCGTTCCGAGGAGCTCCGTTCGCAGGGCGAGTTCGGCGGACCGCTCGAACGGATTTCGCTGGGCATGGGCGTCGGGGTCGAGCGGGCGATCGCAGCCCTGGTGAACCGGCCCGACGTGCTCTATGTCGAACCGAACTGGATTCTCCATGCCGACGCCCTGAGCAATGACCCGGGCTATGTCTCGGGCCAACTGTGGGGTATGTACGGCGATGACCTGGGTGTCGCCGTCGGACCATCGGGCACGACCAATGCCTTCGGCAGCCAGGCTGAAAAAGCGTGGGACGCCGGATTCACCGGCTCGAACTCGATCGCGATCGGCATCGTCGATGAAGGCTTCGATATCACCCATCCCGACCTGGCGGCGAATGTCTGGGTGAATCCGTTCGATCCCCGCGACGGGATCGACAACGACGGCAACGGCTATGTCGATGACGTGAACGGCTGGGATTTCTACAACAACGACAACAGCGTCTACGACGGAGCAGAGGACGATCACGGCACGCACGTCGCCGGCACGATCGCCGGGGTCGGTGGTAACGGCGTCGGCGTGGCCGGCGTGACCTGGTCCACAACGCTCATTTCGACGAAGTTTCTCGGGGCCGCTGGCGGGACCACCGCCAACGCCGTCAAGGCACTCGACTATCTCACCGGCTTGAAGTCGCGGCACGGAATCAACGTCGTCGCCTCGAACAACTCGTGGGGTGGCGGCGGGTATTCGTCGGCCCTGCACAGCGCGATCATCCGGGGCGCCAACGCGGGCATTCTGTTCGTGAGCGCGGCCGGCAATGGCGGCAGCGACGGCATCGGCGACAGCAATGACTCGGTGGCGAACTATCCGTCCAACTATTCGACGCTCCAGGGCACGACGACGACGAAGTCAGCGTCCTTCGAGGCGGTGATCGCCGTGGCCGCCATCACGTCGAGTGGCTCGCTCGCCTCCTATTCCAACTACGGCTCCTCGACGGTCGACATCGGTGCTCCCGGCAACGGCATTTATTCGACGCTCCCAGACGGCAGTTACGGCACCTACAGCGGCACGTCGATGGCCACGCCTCACGTGACCGGCGCGGCGGCCCTGTATGCGGCCGCCTATCCCACAGCGTCCGCAAAACAGATCCGCGACGCCATCCTCGGATCTGCGAAGCCGACGACATCGCTCGCCGGCAAGACGGTGACCGGAGGCCGGCTCGACGTCGCGGCCCTGGTGCAGCAGGTGCCGATCGCGCCGCCCACGCTGGCGATCTCGTCGGTCGCGGCCGTGGAGAGCATCGGCAAGTTGACGTTCACCATCACGCTTTCATCTCCTGTCTCGTCGAAGGTGACGGTGAAGTATTCGACGTCCAACGGCACTGCCGTCGCGGGCCGTAACGGCGACTACACCGCCACCAGCGGCACGCTGACGTTCAATCCCGGTGAAACGGCGAAGACCATCTCGGTGAGCATCACCAATGATTCGCTCGTCGAGGTTGACGAGACCTTTTTCGTGACGCTCTCCGGTGCGTCCGGCGCCGGCATCGCGGTGGCCAAGGCGACGGGCACGATCGTCAACGACGACGGGCTCAGCGCTGCCAAGATCGCTGCCTTCGCGACCCTCGGCAGCTTTGTGATCGACGACGACGATGCCGACAACTTGACGCAGCGGAAGCTGCGGCGGTAAGCCGGGATCGTGCGGTTCACGGCACCGGCAGCGCCGCAACCCGCAGCGCCGGCATTTCCCGTTCGGCCCGCGTTACCGCGACGTCCGGCTGCGGTCCGGCCCCGGTACTCGCCGCACGGAGCGGCTTTTGCGGTCGAAAAAATGTTGACTGACCAATCTTTTGCACCAATGGCAGGCCGACACTATCTTCTGGGGTCGAACGCCGGTTCTTTTTCCCGTGCATGTCCAAGGTCCCGCCTTGCCGACCATGCGAAATCTCGTGAGGTAACGATGCCGTCCCTGCTGCACATGCTCTTCTCCCGTTCGGCCAAGGCATCGTGGGCATGGCGTCGCCGCGGCGTGCGCCGCCGCGAGACGTTCTCCGCCCAGTTCGATGGCGGACAGAGCTCAGCATCCCACGCCAGCCTGCTCGGTATCGACAGGCTCGAGGCGCGGGCGATGCTGGCGGCCGACGACGTCCTCGTGAGCATCGTGAGCAACCAGGTGGTGTTGACGCTCGATCCGGCGGGCACGGCGATCACCGATCTCCGCACGTCCTACGCCGCCAAGTCGGGCCTGCTCACGATCACCGCCGCGACGGCCGGC
>JAIOPD010000143.1 GCA_021414115.1 Planctomycetia bacterium | reverse complement strand
GATCTTCATCTTGGTGCCACCCACGCCCAGCGCCCCGTAGACGACGGCCGCCCCCTCCGCACTGGCCTTGTCGCCGGCAGCCACGCCCTCGATACCGGCAGGGGGCACCGCGTTGAGATCGATGAGCACGCGGGCCGACTTGGCCGCTGCACGACCTGCTGCATCGAGAAGTGTCGTCCCAGCAGCGCCGGCGGCCACGATCACGTCGGCCACGGAAATCACGCTGGTGATCGCGGAGCCGGAGAGGAATCCGCCGTGATGCTCGACCGCTTCCATCCGCGACTGCTGCGCCGGCAGACGATCCAGGATTCGGCTTACCACGTGTTCCGCCTTGGCCCGGGACCGTGAGACCACCGTCACGTGGGCTCCCTTGAGGGCGAGGAGTCGCGCCACCCGCTGGCCGACGGGCCCGGTGCCGCCAAGCACGACTGCCCGGCACGCCGGGGCGTCTCCGTGTGCGAGCGCGACATGACGACCGGCGGCGACCACCGCGGCGCTCGCTGTGGTGTTGGCGCCCGAGGGATCAACGAGCACTCCGAGCCGCACCGGCCCAAAAAACGTCGTCCGCACCCGCTGGGCCACGGCCTCGGCGACCGCGACGTCGGAGCCGCCGATGAAGATGGCCGTTGACGCCAGATCGGCGCCACCACGGGTGAACATGCCGCCATGCACGAGCGAGACGACGTTGTCGACAGTCACGCCGCCATGCCGCAATAGCACGTCGGCCCCGGCATCGACGGCGACCACTGCGTCGAAGGTGCTCGGCTGCGGATCGCAGTCGAGTTGAATAAGGATTTTCTTTGGCATAGGTGATCGTACTCCGGCCGCCATGAGCGCAGCAAAACGCCCGCCACGGGGCGGGCGCCAGGCAGTCGGGGAAACCGGCGGTTTCCCCGACTGCCGACACCGGTCAGGGCCACCGAGGCCCCGCCAGCTTGAACACTAGAAGCCGCGGAACGGATGCGCGGCGGCATCCTTGCCGGCGATCATCTCATCGACAGTCGGCTTGCCCTTCATGGCGTTGGAGATCGCGTCTACGGTGGCCTTGTAGTTGTACTCGTAGATCTTCTTGTCGTCCGCGGCGAGCCAGTGGATGAACACGCCGCACACGATGACGAGATTTTCGGCATCGCTCTTCGGAATCACGCCCGACGCCACGCTGTCGGCGACAGCCTTGGCGACGGCAGCCTGCGCCGGACCGAACATCTGCACGGCCTGCTTCGCACCCTTGATCGTGACCTTCGTGATCATCACCGTCGCCGGCTTGATGGCGAGGTTTGGCGTGAGCACGGCGAGGAGGTTGGAATGTCCCTCACTCTGTCGAGCCAGCGCGTTGGCAAACGCCACGCCGACCGGACCATCCTTGCTGCCGATCAGGAGATCGATATGGGCAATCTCGTTGCCTTCGCCGCTCAAAGCCTCACCAATAAACATCGACATAGACGACTTCTCCAAAAGTTGGGACTGCAAACCGAGAACGCGGAAAACGGGCCGAAAGAATACCATGGCGTCGAATTTCAACAAGGATTTCGTGGAGGAGCGGCCCGCTGGCCGCGCGATCATGCACGACGGCCGCGGCCTCGCCGCTTCGCGTGAGCGCGACGACCGGCCTGCTATCGTCGTCGTGGGCGCCAGCGCGAGGGCGTTCGCGGAGTCTGCCTGCCGTGCCGGCTGGGCCGTTTACGCGGCCGATCTGTTCGGCGACGTGGATCTCCACCACGCCGCAGTCGACGTCATCAGAGCGTCGGCCGGCGTGGGCTATCCGCACGGCCTGCCGGCGGCGCTCGCCGCCTGGCCGCCGGCACCATGCGTCTACACCGGAGCGATCGAGAATCATCCCGAGATCATCAACGCGCTCGCCCGCGGAAGGCCGGTCGCCGGCTGTTCGGCCGCGTCGGTGATCGCCGTCCGTGATCCCGGCCGCCTTGCCGCCGCGATCCGTACCGCAGGCGGATCGTTTCCCGAGACGTTCACCGATCCGGCCGGCCTGCCCTGCGACGGCTCGTTCGTCGTCAAGCCGCTCGCGAGCGCGGGTGGACGGAACATCTGCCGCTGGCGCGGCGGCACGGAGTCGCCCGCGACTGGCCGTGTCTGGCAGCGGTTCATCGCCGGCGATCCCTGGTCGGCGGCCTTCGTGGCCGACCCCGGTGGCTGCCGGCTGATCGGCACGAGTCATCAACTCGTCGGCAGACGATGGTGCGGCGCCGGTCCGTTCGCCTACTGCGGTTCAGTCAGCGTGCCGCTCGACCATGTCAGCGGCCCGCTCCGCGCGATGTTCGAGCGGCTGGGCGGAACGTTGGCCGCGACGTTCGGCCTCGTCGGCCTGTTCAACATCGACGTAATCATGGACACCCGCGGCGACGTCTGGGTGCTCGAGGCGAATCCTCGGCCCACCGCCTCCATGGAACTCGTGGAGCGGGCCACCGGTGAGTCGCTCGCCGCGGCTCATCTCGCCGCGTGCGGCTGGGCGAGCCCGCAACATCGCCAGCCCGCGGCGAGCAGTGGATCGCCGATCTGGTCGAAGGCGATCGTGTTCGCCTCCCGCAGTGGAGGTGACGTCGTGGTCCCACCCGATCGGCTCGAGACGGCGACAGCGGCGTGGTCAGACGCCGATGGGATGCCGGCCATCGCCGACATCCCGCAGCCCAACAGTCGGATTCCGCCGGGGGCACCGATCCTCACGGTCTTCGCCCGCGCGAAGACTCCAGCCCAGTCGCTCACGATCCTGCGGCAACGCGTCACCCAGCTCCGGCAACTCGTCGCCGACATCGGGTAGCGCAACCCTCCGCTTCGAGCACGCGGAAGCGCAGCTCGGCGTTTCAATACGGTCGCGAGGGGTTACCCCTGCCGTGGAGCCGGGCTTGCTGGCCAGCGGAGCCAGGATGGCGGAGCGCAGGCAGCACGCAGTGAGTTGTGGCCACGAAGGCCACAACGAACGTCCGGCGCCACGGCAGGGGCAACCCCGAGCCGGTGATCCACCAACGTCGGATGCGCTCTAGCCAGCCAGCCGACGCTGCGGCGGTGCCATGACCCCCGCTTCGAGGGCGTACTGCATCAGGTAGGCGTCCTCGGTCGAGTCCTGGTAGAAGTCCTTGAGCACCGAGGTCGCGCGGAATCCCAGAGACCTGAAGAAGAGTTGCGCCGGCAGGTTCGTCTCGCGGACCTCCAGCACGATGCGGCCCCGGCGGTCGGGCGTCAGCTTACCGACGAGCTTCTCCATCATCTGGGTGCCAATGCCCAGCCGGCGGTGCGAACGCGTCACGGCAAAGTTCAGCATGTGCAGCCGCGAGCGGTGCAGTTCGTAGATCATGAAGGCGACGACCGAGTCGGCGAGTTCCGCCACCATGCCGATGCAGTTTCGCTGCCGGAGGCAGCGGGTGAAATCCTCCTCCGACCAGGGAAACTCGAAGGCCTGCTGCTCGATCCCGATCACCTCGGTCATGTCTCGGCGGATCATCCAGCGGACGTGAATGCCGAGGCCGTTGTTGAAAATCGCCGTCACAGTGAATCGCTCCGTGGAGGAGTCGCAAGGTGTGGAGTGGACGCCGGGATCACCCGACGGGGGGCGGACGGTAGCAGGCGGGAGGTGGCCGGGCAATCGCGTTCATCGCGACGTTCGTGGGGGTGCGTTGCAAAACGCCCGGCGTCAGCCGGGCCGAAAGCACCCTTGACCCGCGCCGCCGCGGCCACCTACTTTCCCGCCCCGGTTTCACAAGTTTTTGCGCGGCCGCGGGCTGCGTATCCGCACCGTCCCCGGACCACTCTCCGCCATGTGCGTTCGACGCCAACCGACACCGTGGCTGCGATCGTCGTCCACGCCGACGTCCGTCGTGACGATCGGCTCTCTCGGTCTCGCCGCCCTGATCTTGGGCGGCTGCGCCGGCCCGGCCATCCGCAGCCAGAGCCCCGAGATCGAGGCGCTCGCCCATCTCGAGGCCGACACCAAGCTCGTCGGCGACTACACCGCTCCCTGGGGACTCAACGCGAAACGGATCGAGCGGCCGGCCCTGGTGACGGGGCTCGCGGACACCGGCAGTGATCCGCCGCCGGGACCGCAGCGGCAGACGCTGCTGGCCGACATGCAGGCGCGGGGCGTCGTCGAGCCGTCCGCACTGCTCGCCTCACCCTCGACGTCGCTGGCCTGGGCGCACGGCTACCTCCCGCCCGGCGTTCGCAAGGGCGACCGATTCGACATCTTCGTGGAGGTTCCGGCCGACAACGACACCGTGAGTCTCGCCGGTGGCTGGCTGATGGAGACGCGACTGGCGGAGATGGCCGTCATCGGCAACACGATCCGTGACGGCCACGAACTGGGCATCGCCGCGGGGCCGCTGCTCGTCGATCCAGTGTCGGGTGGCACACTCGACTCCAAGTCGAAGATCCGCGCCCGCGTGCCGGGCGGAGGCGTCGCCCTCCGGGATCGTGACATGGGCCTCGTGCTCGCCGCCGACCATCGCTCGTTCGCGATGTCGAAGCGGCTGGGCGACTGGATCAATCGCCGCTTTCACGCGGTGATCAAGGGCGTCAAACGGGGCGTCGCGAATCCCCAGACCGACCGTTACATCGCCCTCGAAGTGCCCCCCGTCTATCGTCACAACCTCGGCCGTTACATCCGCGTGGTCCAGAATATCGCGGTGATCGAACCGCCCGGCGGACGGCACGCCCGGCTGCAGCTCCTTGAACGGCAGCTGACTGATCCGATCACCGCGCCGATCGCGGCCCTGCGACTGGAGGCGATCGGCAAGGAGGCGATCCCCACGCTTCGCAAAGCGCTCGAATCGACGGATGGCGAGATCCGCTTCGCAGCCGCCGAGTCACTCGCCTATCTCGGGGAGTCGGTGGCCGCCCCCCAGCTCGCGGAGGCGGCGACGAGCCTGCGGAGCGCGCGGCCCGCGGCGCTGGCGGCCCTGACGGTGCTGGATGACGCCAATGGCGTGGACTCGCTGCAGTCGCTGCTCGCCAGCCGCAGCGCCGAGACCCGTTACGGCGCGTTCCGCGCGCTCTGGCGGATGGATCCCGATCTGCCCCTGGTTCGTGGCGAACGACTCGGCGACGCCTGCTCGATGCACGTCCTCGACGTCGACGGCCCGCCACTCGTGCATGCCACGCGGAGCATCCGTCCCGAGTTCGTGTTCTTCGGCACCGAGCACCCCGTGGCGGACGGCCTCCGGGCTGAGGCCGGCACGGCGATCGTCGTCGTTGTCGACAGGGGCACGGCGACGGTGAGTCGGTTCGTGCCGGGACAGTCCGACCAGCAGGCCGAGGTGCCGGCTGGAGCTGATGCGATCGTACGGGCGATCATCGAGCTCGGCGGAACCTATGCCGATGCCATCCAGTTTCTCCAGCAGGCGAGCGCAAGCCGGAGTCTCGCCAGCCGGCTGGCCTTCGACAGCCTGCCCGATGAACTCGACGGCCGACCGACGATCCACCAGGAGGCGTCAGCACGCAACCGCGACATCCCGGAGGTCGCCGACGATCCACCGGCGGCAGACGACGACGAGCGCGATGCCGACGATTCCGCATGACGCGGCTGACAGCCCTGGAACTCTTCGGCTTCAAGAGCTTCGCCGACCGCACGCGGTTCGAGTTTCCGCCGGGCATCACCGTCGTGGTGGGGCCCAACGGCTCGGGCAAGTCAAACGTCGTCGACGCGATCAAATGGGTGCTCGGCGAGCAGTCGGTCCGTAGCCTCCGCGGCAAGGAGATGACCGACGTCATCTTCGCCGGTTCGGCCGCGCGGAAGCCGCTCAACATGGCCGAGGTGTCGCTCGTCTTCGACAACGCGGCCCGGCAACTCCCCGGACAGGGCGAGGAGGTGCGGATCTCCCGGCGGGTGTACCGCAACGGCGAAAGCGAGTACCTCGTCAACGGCGAACCGGCCAGGCTTCGCGACATCCGCGAACTCTTCTCCGGCACGGGGGCGGCCACCGAGGCCTACAGCGTGATCGAGCAGGGCCGCGTGGACGCGCTCCTGGTGGCCTCGGGCCGCGACCGTCGAGCGGTGTTCGAGGAGGCTGCGGGGATCACGAAGTTTCGCACCCGCCGGGGCGAGGCCCTGCGCCGGCTGGAGCGGGCCGAACAAAACCGGCAACGGCTGGCTGACATCGTCGGCGAGGTGGCCAGCCGCCTCGAGACCGTTCGCCATCAGGCGGCCCGGGCCCGCCGCTGGAAGACGATGCAGGATCGGCTCCGCGCGTTCCGGGTCGCCGCCGCGAGCCGCGACCTGTGCGGTGTCGATGCGGCGATCGCCGAGGTCGAGGCGGCGCTCGTCGACGCCCGGACGGCTCTTCAGGACAACGAGATACGGGCCGCGGCAGCCGCAGCCGACTCAGCCGCCGTCGACGCAACCGCCGAATCCCTTCAGCCGATGCTCGCGACGACCCGCTCGCTGGCCGCTGCCGACATCCAGCGGCTGGCGGCAGCCGAAGCGACGGGCACACTGCAGCGGAGTCGACGCGCGGAGTTCGACGCTGATCTCGATCGGGCGTCGACTGGTTTCGCCACTGCGGTCTGTGCCGAACGCGAGGCGGCGACGGCGCTGGCGACGGCCCATGCAGCGGCCACGGCGATGGCCACAACGCTCGCCGATCTCGAAGGGCGACTCTCCTTGTGCGAGTCGGCGGCCGCCGGCACGCACGACGATGCCGCCACCGCGCGGAGCAGACTCGTCGCCGCGACGACCACACTCGAGGAGTTGCGACGCCGGCAGTTGCGTCTCGAGACGGAGCACGATCGCGCCGCGAGCCGGGCCGCCGACGCACGGTCCGCCGCCGACGGGGCCAGGCTCGCGTCGATGGCCGCCCGCCAACGCCGGGCAGTGCTCGGCGAATCGCGAGCCGCCTGCGAGGGGCATCTGCTCTCCCTCGAGGGCCGGCTGACCTCCGCGACCGGCGATCTCGAAATCCTCGAGACGGCCCAACGGGACGCCAAAGCGGCGCTCCAGGGAGCGTGGCGTGATCTGACCGGCTGGAAGGCTGCGTTCGAGGCCTGCCGTGAGCGGCTCGGCATGCTCCGCGAGATGGTCGCCCGGCAGGAGGGCGTGTCGGATGCCGCGCGGAAACTGCTCGCGGAGGGCGCGGCGACGATCCCCGGATTCAGCGGGGTTCTCGCCGACCTCGTCGTCGCCGGTGTGGAGTGGGCACCGCTCGTCGACCTCGCCCTTGGCGACCTCGGCCAGAGCCTCGTCGTCGATTCGCTCGATGCCGCCGTGACCTGGCACGCGGACTGGGCCACCGGGGCCGACGCCGCCGGCGTGCTCGCGGCGGGCGGCCGCATCGGATTCCTTGCGGCGGAGCGGCTCCGCGAGCCGGAGCCTTTCGAGCCGCCCGCTCATCCCGGCATCGTGGGTCGGCTCGACCGGCTCCTGCTCGAAGGTTCCGCCGTCGAGCGGACCGACGACGAAACGTCACTTCTGCGGAGGCTCTTTGGCAGGGTCTGGGTCGTGGATCGGATCGAGCACGCACTGCCGTTGATCCCGACCGCGCCGCGTGAGACGTTGTTTCTCACGCGAGACGGTATCAGTCTGAACAACGAAGGGCAGTTTGCCATCGGCTCGCCCGCGGCCTCCGCCGGACTGGTGGCCCGTCGCAGCGAACTGAGGGCGCTCGAGGAGCGACACGCCGACCTCGCCCGCACGGTCGACGCCGCGCAGCTGGAGGTGGAGCGACTGCAGACGGCGATCACGGCCCGTGACGAAGACATCGCCCTGGCCACCGGTCGCCGCCAGCAGGCCGCCGAAACGATAGCCTCGTCGAAAGCCGAACTTACCCGCGTCATGCGCGACGAGCACGCAGCCGACGAGGCCATCGCCGCCGCCGAACGGCAGGTGCGGTCCGCCGAGCAGCAGGCGGCAAGCACCGAAGCCGCCGCTGAGACGGCCCGCGCGGATGTCGCGGCAATCCTTCCCGACATCGAGGCGGCCACGTCCGAGGTCGACCGATGTCGCCTGGCGATCGACGCGGTCGAACGAAACCGAGGGGAAGCTCTCGACGAAATGCATCGGCTGCGGATCGAGCAGGCGGCCACCGCCGAGAAGATCTCCCGTTGCCGCGACGCCGTGATCGCGTGTGAATCGGCACGCACGGCCCGGCAGTCCGACGCGGCCGCTGCCCTCGGCCGGCTTGCCGAGGCACGGGTCAGGCTTGCCGCCTACGAACTGGACGTCCTCACGGCCACCTCGGCGGTCGCCGAAGCCGCCTGGGCGGAGGAACGCTCGGTGGCGGCTCTCGCCCTGCTCGCCGAAGAGACCGACCGTCTCGACGCCACCCGCCGCCGCGCGACGGCCGCGATCGACGACACGCGGGCCGCCGCGATCCGGCTCTCGGAGCGGGTGCATGCCCTCGAGCTCGACGCGGGCGAGGCGCGACACCAGCGGGCTCGAATCGTCGAGCGGATCCGCGACGAATACGACATCGACATCGATGGAGACGCCGTCGCGGTCGAGCCGATGGACGCGGGCGATGCCGAGCCGGTGCCGGAGGACCGCGCCGAACTGGAAACGCGAATCGAGGAACTCCGCCGTAAGCTGGCATCGATGACGTCGGTCAACATGGAAGCGCTCAAGGAGTCGGAGGAACTGGCGGAACGGCTGGCGACGCTCGAGGCCCAGCTCGCCGACGTCACCGGAGCCAAGGACTCGATCGAGCAGCTCATCGCCCGGATCGACGAGGAGAGCCGCCGCCTCCTCGGCGAGACGATCGAGACGGTCCGCGGGTATTTCCGCGACCTCTTCGAGCGGGTCTTCGGAGGCGGTCAGGCCGACATCGTCCTGGAGCCGGGGGTCGATCTGCTGGAGACGTCCGTCGAGATCGTCGCCCGTCCGCCGGGCAAGGAGCCGCGCAGCATCTCCCTGCTCTCCGGCGGCGAGAAGACGATGACCTGCGTCGCCCTGCTGCTGGCCATCTTCAAGTCGAGGCCGAGCCCCTTCTGCGTGCTAGACGAGGTCGATGCCGCGCTCGACGAGGCCAACGTCGACCGATTCGTGGGGGTGCTCCGCGACTTTCTCTCCTCCACCCAGTTCATCGTGGTCACGCATTCCAAAAAGACGATGGCCTCGGCCACCACGCTGTATGGCGTCACGATGGAGGAGTCGGGGGTTTCGAAACGGGTGAGCGTGCGGTTCGAATCGACCGCAGCCGCGGCCCGGACCCCGTCGAAGGCGGCCTGAGGCCCGTCCGACGGCGGCACGTCCGCTGTCCGACTGCGGCACGTCACAGGCCGTATTTCGCGACTTTTCCCGGACATCGGCCTGTCCGTCGCAGGCGAACCGAGTGGTGCCACCGTCCTGTTCGTGAAGAACGGCTCAAGTCTCACGACACGATCTTTCGATCTACCCTCCTGGACGGTCATGTCGCGGACGTGTCCGGGAGAAATCCCGAAACCGCACCGCGGCGTGGCGCAGGGGGGGAATCCTGCGAGTCACGGCCTTCATCGGAAAGGCGTCCTGCCCAAGGGACGCCCGCCGATGAGCCGGAATTCTCATGCCCCCTCCGCGCCTCAGGCCGGCCTTCGTGGGGCTCCGACGACGCGGGCGACCCCAGAAAGCAAAACCGCGTCAGGGGGGCTGTGTTCCGACGCTCGGAAGGGGCGGGACTGGCCAGGACAATTCCGGACACAAAAGATCTCAATGGAGTCCCGAAGATGAAGGTTTTCACGACAGGCCAGGTCGCCAAAATCTGTAAAGTCGCACCACGTACCGTGAGTAAGTGGTTCGATTCCGGTCGCCTCAAGGGATATCGCATCCCGGGCAGTCAGGACCGCCGCATTCCGCGGGAATACCTGATCAAGTTCCTCAAGGAGCACGGCATGCCGCTGGGCGACCTCGAGGATGAGGCGATGGCGAAGGTGCTGTTCGTCGGTCAGGATCAGCTCCTGATCGAGAACCTCAAGAAGCAGCTGCCGCTCGAGCGGTCGTTCAAGATTCAGGTTGCGGCCAGCGGTTTCGAGGCCGGCATCCAGGCCGAAAGTTTCCACCCCGACTGCATCGTGGTGGACTACTCGATCGGCCGGATCGACGCCCAGCAGATCTGCCAAAACCTCCGTCGCAACCCGGAGTACGCCGAGACGATCGTGATCGCCCTGCTGCCGGATGACGGCTCGCAGATCACCGTCGACCGGGCCCATGTCAACGAGAGCTTCAAGAAGCCCTTTGATGTGGCCCTGCTCGCCGAGCGGCTCCGCACGCTGATCGGCGCCCGCAAGGAGCTGGTGTGAATTGACGTCCGGCGGGCCCCGCCAAGGCCCCCAGACGCCTCGCACCCTGTCCGACCCCGAACCGTCGGCCGGCCCCCCGCCTGCGGGCCGGCCGACGGCGGTTCGTGAGGCGATGAT